>JBGPND010000069.1:0-22569 GCA_041487355.1 Acetobacteraceae bacterium
CGCGCAGCCCGTCGCAGGCGCGCAACGTGGGCTCCACGGCACGTTCGATCTGATTACGCAATGGCACCAGATGCTCCGGCCATGCGGCGCCGGTAAACCCCTCGCGTGCCGCGCGCAGTGCCACATCGCGATCGCCCAGCGTCACCACCAGCGGCCCGATGTCGGGTGGATCCAGATGCCGCGCGATGAAGCCCAGCGCATCGAGCGTATCCAGCAGCCGCGCAACGACCACGACGATCGGATCCCGGAGGTGGTCGTCTGGCTCGCTCATCTGCGTGGCTCCTTTGGGTTTGGCCCCACCTGCCCGACGGTCTACACTCTGCCTCCGATAGCAGGAGACAAGACCATGGCACCGCCTCCACCCTTCGGCGCGAATTCCGCCGCCGCGCGCGACATCGCCAACGTGCTGCATCCCTACACCGACCTGGTCACCCACCAGGAAATCGGCCCGATGGTCGTGACACGCGGCAAGGGCGTGCGCGTGTGGGACGATGCGGGCAAGGACTACATCGAGAGCGTCGCCGGGCTGTGGTGCGCATCGCTCGGCTTCGACAACGAGCGGCTGGTGCAGGCCGCCGCCAACCAGATGCGCAAGCTGCCGTTCTATCACGCCTTCACCGCGAAATCGCACGAGCCGCTGATCGACTTGTCGGAAATGCTGATCGCGCGTGCGCCGGTGCCGATGAGCAAGGTATTCTTCGCCAACTCGGGTTCCGAGGCGAATGACAGCGCCATCAAGATGGTGTGGTATTTCAACAACGCCGTCGGGCGGCCGAACAAGAAGAAGATCATTGGCCGGCTGAAGGGCTATCACGGCATCACCATCGGCTCCGCCTCGCTCACCGGCATCCCGCACAACCACCGCGCGTTCGACCTGCCGCTGCCGGGCTTCTTCCACACCATGGCGCCGTACCACTACCACGGCGCCAATCCCGGCGAGAGCGAGGAGGCGTTCGCCTCGCGCTGCGCCGAGGAACTGGAGAAGATGATCCTCGCCGAAGGACCGGACACGGTCGCCGCGATGTGGGCCGAGCCGATCATGGGCGCCGGCGGCGTGATCGTTCCGCCGCGCAGCTACTTCGAGAAGATCCAGGCAGTGCTGCGCAAATACGACGTGCTGTTCGTCGCCGACGAGGTGATCTGCGGCTTCTGGCGCACCGGCAACTACTGGGGCAGCCAGACGCTGAACATGCAGCCCGACATCCTCACCTGCGCCAAGGCGCTGTCCTCGTCGTATCTGCCGATCAGCGCGGTGATGGTGAACGAGCGCGTGTTCCAGGGGCTGGCGAAGCAGAGCCACGAGATCGGCACGTTCGGCCACGGCTTCACCTATTCCGGCCATCCGGTGCCGGCTGCGGTGGCGATCGAGACGCTGAAGATCTACGACGAGATGAACATCGGCGAGCATGTCCGCACCGTCGGCGCGCACATGCAAAAGGAGCTGCGTCGCCGCTTCGCCGACCATCCGCTGGTGGGCGACGTGCGTGGCGTCGGCCTGATCGCGGCGATCGAGCTGGTGGCCGACAAGGAGAAGCACCAGAACTTCGAGCCGTCGGCGAAGGTCGGCGGGCGCTTCACCAAGCTGATTGAGCAGAATGGCGTGATCGGCCGCACCGTGCCGGGCGACATACTCTGCTTCAGCCCGCCGCTGATCATCAGCGAGGCGGAGGTGAACGAGATGCTGGACCGTGTCGGCAAGGCGCTCGATGAGCTGACGGTGCAGTTGCGGCGCGAACAGATCGCGGTGGTGCGGTAGACCGCTTCACGCGCACGCCGGGCGATGCGCCGGTTTCTCCCCGCGGCGGCGGCATGGCTTTGCCTGGCCATGGCCGCCCCGCCCGCCGGCGCCCAGCCCGCGCTCGACGCCTTCGATGCGGTGCAGGCCAGCGCCGAGATCGCCAACGACCTCGCCAGGCGCGATCTGGATGGCGCGGCCGCGGCGGCATCGAAGCTGATGGAAGCGACCACGCCCGACAAGCTGAAGGATGTATTCCAGCTCGTGCTCGGCCTCGGGCAAAGCCAGTACACTGACCTGCTGTATGCGCGGGACTACGGCAAGACCGAGAAGGACGTCATCTACAAGATTGACTTCGACAAGGCGTTCCTGTTCGTCCGCTATCTCTATCACGTGGACAACGGTGCCTGGCGTCTGATCCATATCCATCTGAAGACGGAAAACGAGGAGCCGTTCCCGAAGGAGTGGGCGCACATCTATCCGAAGTGAGCCATTGGGCGACTATAGCGGGTTCAGCCAGTCGTGATGGGTATCGCTCCGCTCAACCCATCCTACGGAATACGGGCGGCGGGCGGCGTAGGATGGGTTGAGCGGAGCGATATCCATCATTGCGGCGAGATTCCAGTTATGCTGAACCCGCTCTACCGCGCCCGGCTCACCGTGTAGTCCGCCACGTCCATCAGCGCGCGCCACAGCGCGCTGTCCGGGAACGGCGCAAGCGCCGCCTTCGCCGCCGCGGCAAATCCCGCGGCGCGGCCGAGCGTGGCGCGGATCGCACCACAGCGGTCCATCAGATGCAGCGCGCGATCGAGGTCGGCTTCGTTCTGCTCGGTCGCCTCGATGGTGCGGCACCAGAACTCGCGGTCGGCGGCATCGCCCGCCTGGTACGCCACCAGCACCGGCAGCGTGATCTTGCCCTCGCGGAAATCGTCGCCGACGGTCTTGCCCAGCACCGCCTGATCCGCCGCGTAGTCCAGTGCATCGTCGACCAACTGGAACGCGATGCCGAGATTCATGCCGTAGTCGGCCAGCGCCGCCGCCTCGCTCTCCGGCCGGCTCGCCACCACGGCACCCACCTCACAGGCCGCGGCGAACAGTGCCGCCGTCTTGCCCTTGACCACCTCGAGATAGCGCGCCTCGGGCGTGGAGAGGTCGTTCTGCGTGACGAGCTGCAGCACCTCGCCCTCGGCGATCGTCGCCGCCGCGCGCGAGAGGATGGAGAGCACGACAAGCGAGCCGTCCTCCACCATGAGTTGGAAGGCGCGGGCGAACAGGAAGTCGCCCACCAGTACCGAAGCCTGGTTGCCGAACACCGCGTTGGCCGAGGCCAGCCCCCGCCGCAGCAGGCTCTCGTCCACCACATCGTCGTGCAGCAGCGTGGCGGTGTGGATGAATTCGACGCAGGCGGCGAGCTTCACATGCCGCGCCCCGACGCCATCGCCGGGGTAGCCGCACAGCCGCGCCGAGGCGAGCGTCAGCAGCGGACGCAGCCGCTTGCCGCCGGCGGCGACGATATGCGCGGCGAGCTGCGGGATCAGCGCCACCGGGCTGTCCATGCGCGCCACTATGGTGCGGTTGCACGCCTCCAGGTCGGGCTGGAGCAGGGCAACCAGCGCGCCCAGCGCGTCCCCGCCACCCGAGACGTGCGCGTCCAGGCGCGGAGGAAGCGCCGGACTGGCCTGGGACGGACGGGCGACGACGTCCAAGCTGGTCTCCTGGCTTGCATGTCTGGCGGACACAGGCACCATATCGGCGCCCCGGAAAGGGGGTCAAGCAAGGCCGCCCCACCCCACATCCGGAACAGAGCCCGTGCGAGTCCTGGTGACGTCCAACGATCCGGTCCGCCTGTCGTTCCTGACCGTGCTGCTGGCCGACGCCGGCATCGCCGCGGTCGTGCTGGATGCGCACACCAGCGCGGTGGAGGGCAGCATCGGCGCCATTCCCCGCCGCCTGGCAGTGGCCGCAGAGGACGAACAGCGCGCCCGGCGCGTGCTGGCGGAGGCGGGGGAGATTTGAGGGGCACGTGTGGGCCGGAGAAACGCAGGGTACGCATGGGCTGGTGACGAGCCCGGCGAATTGCATGTTCTCGTCATTCACGCGCTGCGTGAGGGATGGGTGTCATCGCACACGGCTCGTTCGCTCCTCATCATCATGAGGCTGCCACCGTCACGCGGCAGGCACCGGCGCCTTTTGCGGGGACATCAGGCGAGGGTCGCGAGCATTTCCTCGTCCGTCGGGAACCGGCCGGTCGCCTTCTTGGAGTAGGCGAGCCTGCCGTCCACCGTGATCTCGAAGACGCCGCCGCCCGACTTGCGCAAGGCAACCTGGGCGGTTGGCATCCTGGCGAGCATCATGTCCCGCGCCGCACGGGCGCGCGGTTCATAGCCTCACGCGCCGCAGTATTCGATTTCGACCTGCATCCTGTGGTCTCCTGATCGCGGGAAACCAGGGCATCGTGGCACCTGCCGTCGCAGGCGGCAAGCAAGGGTTCGCCACGGGAACACGAAGCACCGGAAGGCTCAGTCTGCTCGCGCTCTTCGTGTCTTCGTGTCTTTGTGGTGAATCCATCCTTGTTGAGGCACACTGCGCCCCATGAGCGAACACCGCATCGTCCCCGTGATCCTCTCCGGCGGCTCCGGCACGCGGCTGTGGCCGGTCTCGCGCGAGAGCTTCCCCAAGCAACTCTGGCCGCTCGTGTCGGACCGCACGTTGCTGCAGGAGACGGCGCAGCGGGCCCGCGGCGACGGCTTCGCCCCGCCCATCGTGGTGTGCAACCAGGAGCACAGGTTCCTGATCGCCGAACAACTCCGCGCCGTGGGCATAAAGGATGCCCGCATCCTGCTGGAACCGGTCGGGCGGAACAGCGCCCCCGCGATCGCCGCGGCAGCGGTTCTGGTCGCGGAAGACGACCCGGACGCGATTCTGTGGATGCTGGCCGCCGACCACGTGATCGCCGATACCGCCTCGCTGCATCGCAGCTTCGCGGCCGCCGCGACAGCAGCATGCGCCGGGCGCGTGGTGACATTCGGCATGCGTCCGACCGCACCGGAGACCGGCTACGGCTATATCGAACTCGGCGCCGCGCTGGACGATGCGCCGGGCGTATTCGCGGTCACCCGATTTATCGAGAAGCCGGACCCGGCAACGGCCGCCCGACTTGCCACCGACCAGCAGCATCTTTGGAACTCGGGCATGTTCGTCTTCACCGCACGGACTCTGCTCGATGAGATGGAGACGCACGCGCCCGACGTGCTTCACGCCGTACGCCGGGCAGTGGCCGAGCGGCGGGAGGACCTGGACTTCATCCGCCTCGGCGTCGAAGCGTTCTCCGCCAGCCCTTCGATCAGCCTGGACTATGCGGTGGCCGAACGCACCAGCCGCGCCGCCGTGGTCCCGGCCGATATCGGCTGGTCGGATGTGGGGAGCTGGGGCGCGCTGTGGGAACTGGGACGCAAGGACGCGGACGGCAACGTCGCGGTCGGCGACGTGCTGCTGGAAGGCGCGCGCAACTGCTACGTCCGCAGCGACGGCATGTTGGCCGCGGTGGTGGGCCTGGATGACGCCGTCGTCGTAGTGACCGAAGACGCGGTGCTGGCGATGCATCGCGATCACGCGCAGGACGTGAAGAAGGTGGTCGACCGGCTGAAGGCAGCGGGCCGGCATGAGGCGGTGACGCACAATCGGCTGTACCGTCCCTGGGGTTTCTTCGAGAGCCTGATCCAGGGCGAGCGCTTCCAGGTGAAGCGCCTCGTGGTCTCGCCCGGCCGCAAGCTCTCGCTACAGAAGCATTTCCATCGCGCCGAGCACTGGGTGGTGGTGAACGGCAGCGCCCTGGTGACGCGCGACGACGAGACACTGCTGGTGCGCGAGAACGAGAGCGTCTACCTGCCGCTGGGCTGCGTGCATCGGCTGGAGAACCCCGGGAAAATCCCGCTCACGCTGATCGAGGTGCAATCCGGCGCGTATCTCGGCGAGGACGACATCGTGCGCCTCGACGACGTCTACAACCGCACTTCGTCGGACTGACACACCGCCAGCATCTGCGCGACCCGCAATGCCGTGGCGCGGATATGCGCCTCGGCGGGAAAGTGCAGGCCGTGGAACAGCACGACAACCACCACTGCAACGATGGCGATGCGCGGGACATCGAGACCTGGCGGCGGGCGGCCGGCGAGCAGCAGCAGGGCCAATGCTCCCACCAATCCCACCACCGCGCCGAGCATCACCTCCGGCAGCGAATGGACGCCGAGCACAAGGCGCGAGACGCCGATGACGACCGCAGCGAGGGCAGCCAAGGTCAGGACGGTGGCACGCCGGCGGAACAGCAGAACGGCGAGGCCGCCGGTGACGACAGTGGCGGCGGCGACGTGGCCGCTCGGGGTGTGGATATCGGTCGTGCCGAAGCTATGTGCGCAGGCGAGGAAGACCAGCTTGAGCGCCAGCATCGCGGCGAAGGTCGCGACCGCGGCCAGCGCCCAGGCCGCCGCACCGCGCCGCCAGCCCTGCACCAGCAACACGATGCCGATCGCGAGGACGAGCGGCAGGATGACCGCCTGATCGGCGAAATCGGTGATGAAGGTCACGAGCGGCAAGTTACCTGGTAAATGATTTCGCTTCCTTCAACAGCCGCGCCAGGCCCGGGATGGAGCAGGCTCTCAAGTATCTATGTGGTCGAATGGACAGACTCCAGCCCTGACCGCAGCAGCTTGATCACGATCTCCAGCCATGCGATGCGGGATGCGCTCGCGCATATGAGCCAATAGGGGGGTGAAGCCATGGCATTCGATTTCAGCGGCAAGCGCGCCGTGGTGTGTGGCGGCAGCCGCGGCATCGGGCGCGCGATCGCACTGGGATTGGCCCGGGCGGGCGCCGCTGTTTCGATCTGCGCACGCGGTGCGGAGACGCTGGAGCAGACACGCGGCGAGATCGCGAAGTTTCGCCACACTGCGCATGCCGGCGTTTGCGACCTCGCCGATGGCGCGGCAATCCGGCACTACATCGCCGATGCGGCGCAGGCGCTCGGCGGGATCGATATTCTGGTGAACAACGCATCCGGTTTTGGCTCGACGGATGACGAGGCCGGCTGGTCGGTCAGCATGGCTGTCGACATGATGGCGATCGTGCACGCCACCCAGGCCGCGCTGCCTTTCCTCAAGGATGCCAAGGGCAATGTGGTGAACACGTCGTCGATCTCCGCGATGCGGACATCGGCGCGGCAGCCGCCCTACGGCGCGATCAAGGCCGCGGTGATCCATTACACGGCGACACAGGCGGCGATGTACGCGAAGGACGGCGTTCGCGTGAACGGTGTGGCGCCTGGCTCGATCGAATTTCCCGGCGGCGTCTGGGCCAGGCGCAAGACCGACAACCCGAACCTCTACAACGCGATCCTGCGTTCCATCCCGTTCGGACGGCTGGGGCATCCGGAAGAAGTGGCGAATGTGGTGCTGTTCCTCGCCTCGCCGCTGGCGTCCTGGATCACCGGGCAGACCATCGTGGTGGACGGCGGGCAGCTGCTGTAACCCATAGGCGGAATGCCCCCCGGACTTGATCCGGGGGCATTCCGCCGGATCAGGACTTCGGTTGCACCGCGTAGGTCGCGGACAGGTACTTGACGATGGTGTTCGCGGTGTCGTCGTCGATCGGCGCGCCTAAGGCCTCGCGCATCTTGGTGACTTCCGCCTTCCACGCGTCGGGCGTGAGAAAGACCGAGTTCATCCTGATGTAGTCCAGCGTGTGGCAGACGGCGCAGCTCGTCGTGACCGCGTCCAGTCCCGGACCCGGCTTCAGCTTCACCTGCTCCTGCGCCAGCGCGGGCGCGGCACACAGCAGCGAGGCAACCAAAAGATGGCGAAACATGCGCGCCTCCCTATGCCACGGTCACGGCGATCTGCTGCGGCACGTTGTTGTGGTAGCCGGCAGGATTGAATTTCAGCTTGTCCACCTGCGTCTCGCCGGCGTTGTTGGTGGCGCGCGACGAGACGACATAGTTGCCGGCGGGAAGCTTCCCCGTCTGGAAACTGAAGGCGCGGAACGCAAAGCGCCCCAGATCCTTGCCGAGGCTCGCCTGCTGCCACGTCTTCCCGCCATCCAGCGAGACCTCGACCTGTTTGATGCCGTGACCGCGATCCCATGCCACACCCTGCACGGTGAATCCCGCCGCCGGCAGGCGCGTGCCCGCGATGGGGTCGGCGACCACCGAATTCACCACCATGTCGGTGATCGGCCAGACGGTCTGATTGTCCTGTGTCGGGAACGGATGATCCACCGGGAACATGCCCGCCGGCACGCGATACGCCTTCTGCATCCAGAAGCTGTCGAGCGGCCTGGTGTTGAGCTGAATGCTGGTGACGTGCTTCATCCAGTAGGTCGCGGTCCAACCGGGCACGACGATGCGAGCGGGATAGCCGTTCAAATGCGGCAACGGCTTGCCGTTCATCATCGTCGCGATGATCACTTCGTCGGCCATCGCCTTGTCCATCGGCAGGCTCTTGAGGAAATCCGGCGTGGTCGGCAGCGCCGGCCCATCCGCGCCGTCCAGCCACACTTCCACCGCGCCCGCCTTCACGCCCACCTTGGCCAGCACATCCTTCAGCCGAGGTCCGCGCCAGGTCGCGCTGCCCATCGCGCCGTAGCCCCATTCCACACCGGCCACATGCGGCGATGACAGGCCCCGACGGTTGCCGGAACACTGACAGACCGCTGCCACCTCCATTTGCTGGAAGTTCTTCCGCAGGTCGTCGAGGCTGAGAACGATCTGCCGTTCGGCCGCCTCGCCGCCGACACTCAGCGACCATTTGCCGAGGTCAGCCATCGGCGGAATTTCGGACAGATGATAGCGGACGAAGAACTGCTCGTTCGGCGTGACCGCGGTCCGGAAAGCTTCGATCGGCGCTTCATAGTTCGGCGGCCGGTCGGAGAGGCGGATCAGCTTCTGCTTGCCCGGCAGCGCCTCCAGCACCGCCGCCTCGCGCGTGCCATCGGGCAGCAGCGGGCTCATCCAGTGTGGTTTCTCCGCGGCACGAGCCGGACCGCCGGCCAGCGCAGCGGCACCGGCACCTACGATGAGTTCCCGACGGTTCATCGAACGTCTCCCTTGCATCCGAAACGGGATGTCGATGCGAAGTCTTAGCCGGTAAGGCGAGCGTCGGCAACCGCCTGTTCCGCGAGCGAATTGTCCACGCAGGCCTCGAACGGAATGGCGCGATCGAGCGCGCCGCCGGAACGCATCGCCGCCTGCAGCCGTTCAAAGCCTTCGCGCTGCAGCACCGGATCGGCGGCGAAGAGTTTGAGCCCGCGGTAGCGGTCGATTGCCGCGGCGAAGATGTCGGGTGCGACTGAGGGGAAGAAATCGCCAAGCGCGCGGGCGATGTCACTGCCCGGCGTGGCGGCCATCCAGCGCAGCGTGCGCGTCATGGCGCGCGTCATCGCCAGCAGCTCGTCGCGTCGGGAGTAGAGCAGCGGGCGGCGCGTCACCAGCACCGTATAGGCGGTGAGGCCGCGATCCGCGGCGGCATACCAGACATGGCCGACGCCGGATGCGATCAGCTCCTCGGCATAGGGTTGGAAGAGCTGCACGGCATCGAGCGAGCCAACGCGCAACGCGGCCGCATTCTCCGCCATGCTGGGACCGCTGATCCGGTTCAACTTCGCCGGATCGACGCCGGCGCGGCGTATATCGTCCTGCAGGCACAGCCACGGCGTGGGCACCTCGGCGACCGCGGCAAAGCGGACACCGGCAAGGTCGGAAAAGCGGAAATCCGGCCGCGGCTCGCGGCCGATGACGAAGAACGGATCGCGCGCAATGACGTCGCAGAAGCACACGCTATCGGCCGCCGGGTCCTGCGCATGGGTCAGCAGCACGCGCAGCGGTCCGCCCCACATCACGTCGACATCGCCGGCGCGCAGCGCGGCGGCCGTGCGCGCGGGATCGGGCGAGGACAGCATCGTCACGTCGACGCCTTCAGCCTGGTAGGCGCCGATGGCGTGCGCGGCATAGAACGGCGCATAGAACAGCGCGCGAAAGTTCTCCGAGAGCCGGATCGCCATCGGTCTCCTCCTGGACATTGGTCGCACGCATGGTAGGACCACGAGGCTCCGGCGACAAAGGAGACTGGCATGCGCATCGTTCTGATCGGCGTCTCACATTGGCACACGCCGTTCTACCTGGATCCGGCGCTGACCATGCCCGACGTGTCGGTGGTCGGCGTCAGCGACCCCGACCTGTCCCGCGCGCAGGAGATGGCGGCAAAGGCGCGCTGTCCCGCGTTCAGCGATTATCGCGAGATGTGCGCGCGGCTGAAGCCCGACTTCGCCTTCGCCCTCGGCCGGCATTGTGACATGGCGGACGAGGCGCGCTTCCTGATCGGCGAGCGCATCCCGTTCGCAATGGAGAAGCCGTGCGCCATCACCGCGGCGGATGCGCACGACATCGCAGCCCGTGCCGCACAGGCCAATCTGTTCGCAGCGGTGCCGTTCGTGATCCGCTACAGCAAGCTGATCGACACGATCCGCGAGGTCGCCGCGGGCGAGGCTGTGCACTACATCGTGTTCAAGTTCGTCGGCGGCATGGTCGACCGCTATCACGAACAGAGGGTCGAATGGATGCTGCATCGTGCGACATCGGGTGGTGGGCCACTGCTCAATCTCGGCGTGCACTTCCTCGACCTCTGCCGCGTGCTGCTGCCTGACGCACGGCTGCAAGTCGTCGGTTCGGCGATGTCGAACAATTTTTCGGGCCTCGACATAGAGGACCACGCGGTGGTGCTGATGCGCGGCGGCGGCGCCACCTGCATGGTGGAGACCGGCTATCTCTATCCCGCGCCCAATTCGGTGTTCGACCTGCACTATTCGATCCGCACCGAAGGTCACTATTTCGCCGCGCGCGACAACCAGACGCTGGAGATTCTCGATAATTCGCGCAATCGGGAGGTGCGCTCGATGCCTCTCACCAACTCGTTCTTCTATCCGACCTTCGTCGAGGAAACGCTCCGCCGCCTCGCCCGCGGCGAGAAGCCGATTGCCGATCTCGCCGACATGGCGGCCGCGATGGACCTGGTCGAAGCCGCCTATGCCGCCTCGCCGCTTATTCCGCTGGCACCGCCGTGATCGTCCCCTCCAGCTCCTCGGAGCTGATCTGCGAGCGCGCCGGGCTATAATTGGCAATCGGTTGGTATTGCGGGATACCATCTTGCCAGCCGATCAACGTCGTGGAGAAACCATGTCCGCAATCAGCCGCCGTCAAACCCTGGCACTCGCTGCCGCCGCACTCGCCCCGACCGGTGCCTTCGCCCTGTCGGCGAAGCCGGCGCCACTCGATCCGCCGGTGAAACTGACACTGGCGCTCAATATCGTGCCGCATGTCTGCCCGATGGTTTACATCGTCGACGAACTGAAGCCGCTCGGTGTCCAGGTGGAGACAGCGAAGTTCGTGCGCTACGCCGACACGCGCACCGCGTTGGCATCCGGCTCGGTGGACATGGGCTCGATCGGCCCGGCGGATATCGCAATCGCCTTGTCGCAAGGGCTCAAGACCATCGTCGCACTGATGGGCGTTGGCGTGTCGCCGAAGAATCCAATCGCGAAGAAGGGCCTGGCGCTGGCGAAGTGGGAGGACCTGATCGGCCCGAAGATCGGCATCGCGCCGGGTTCGGCGGTGTGGTTCCAGTTCGCCGCGATGATGACCGAGGTGGGCGTCCCGTACAACAAGCTCTCCACCATCAACATCCAGGGCGCCGGCACCAGCTTCCTGCAGGCGCTGCAGCGCGGCGACATCGATGTGTTCATCGGCTGGGAGCCGTTCGAATCGCAGGCGGTGCTGGACGGGTTTGCGGCACGCCAGGATGCGCTCGACTACAGCAAGTCGAAAGCGGTGGGTGCGGAGCTTGGCCTGCTGGCGGTGAATGCCGACTACCTGAAGCGCCAGCCGGAGGCGGTGAAACGCTTCGTCTGGGCTTATCTGACGATCCAGGAGCGGCTGAATGCATCGAAGTCGGCACTGGCACAGGCGATCGCGGCGTATACCGGCCTGCCGCCGGACGTGGCTGTGAGCGTCGCCAACACGCTGACCCTCGGTCAGTTCCTCACGCTCGATCAGATGCAGCGCCAGGCGGCAACGTTCCATCAGCTCGGCGTGCTGACCAAGGATGTCAGCGGCGATCTGGCGCCCTATTTCGATCAGGCATTGGTGGCGAGCGTAGCCAAAGGCTGAGCGCGTGGAAGGCTTTGGCGGCAGACTGAAGGCAGCGCTGCAGGCGCTCGCATTGCCGGTACTGCTGCTGGTCCTGTGGGAGGCGATGGGCCGCGCCGAGGTGCTGCCGGCGGGAATTCTGCCGGCGCCGTCCGCGGTATTGCGCACCTGGCAGGAATGGGCATTCGGTTCCGGCGGGTTCGGACTCAATCCGTATTCCGGCACCTGGGCAGCAACGATTTTGTTCTCCGCGCGCCGCGTCGCGGAAGGGTTTGCCCTGGCGGCGCTGGTCGGCGTGCCGACGGGCATCCTGATCGGCTGGTTCAGCCTGGTTTCGCGCAGCGTCGATCCGCTGATCCAGGGGCTGCGGCCGATCCCGATCACCGCCTGGCTGCCATTCTCCATCGCGCTGTTCGGTATTCGCGACATGGGCGCGGTGTTTCTGATCGCGTTGGGTGCGTTCTATCCGATCGTGGTGAACGCCACGCATGGCGCGCGCGAAGTCGGCCGCAACCTGGTGCGCGCGGCGCGGATGATGGGCGCCGGCGAGACGGACCTGCTGCTGCGCGTGGTACTTCCCAACGCCCTGCCGGCGATCTTCACCGGCATGCGGCTCGGCCTCGGCGTGGCATGGACCGCGGTCATCGTCGCCGAAATCGTCGCGGTGAAATCCGGCCTCGGCTATGTGCTGTGGGATGCCTATTACGTCGGCCGAATGGATGTCGTGCTGGCCGACATGGTGTCGATCGGCCTGGCGGGATTCCTGTCCGACCGGCTGATGCTGCTGGTTTCGGCACGCGTGCTGCACTGGCAGATGCTGGCACGATGAACGCGACCGCCGCCGTGCAGATGTCGGGCATCGAGAAGGTGTTCGGCGGGCGCAATCCCGTCACCGCCCTGACCGGCGTCGATCTGTCGATCGCCGAGGGCGAGTTCGCCGCCCTGCTCGGTCCGAGCGGCTGCGGCAAATCCACTCTGCTCAACATCGTCGCCGGATTCGAGCAGCCGAGCGGGGGCAGCGTGACGATCGGCGGCGCGCCGGCCGGGGTGCCGGGGCCGGATCGTGCCGTTGTGTTCCAGGAGCCGGCGTTGTTTCCCTGGCTGACCGTCTGGGACAACGTGACGTTCAGCCCGCGCATTCGGCGTCGGCGGCGCGATGAGTATGCCGCCGAGGCGCGCCGCTTCATCGAACTGGTCGGGCTGGACGGGTTCGAGCGGCACTATCCGGATCAGCTTTCCGGCGGCATGAAGCAGCGCGTGGGGATTGCCCGCTGTCTGCTGATGCAGCCACGCCTGTTCCTGATGGACGAACCGTTCGGCGCGCTCGATGCGCAGACCCGGCTCGCCATGCAGGAATTGCTGCTGCATGTGTGGGACACGCTGAAGCGCACCGTCATCTTCATCACGCACGACATCGACGAAGCGATCCTGCTCGCCGACACGGTGTACGTGATGACGGCGCGACCTGGCCGCATCCGCGCGCGGCATCACGTCCCCCTGCCCCGCCCGCGTGACGCCGAGATGCTGACCGACACCACGTTCAACGCGCTGCGGCGGGAGATACTGCACGAGATCCGCGAGGAGGCGGGCCGGCGCTGATTTTCCCTGGAATCGCCGGTGGCTTGCGCCCATCTTGGCGGAAACACGAAGGAGTGAGAGCGATGGACGACAGGATCGTGGACGGCGCGGTGTGCGGGCCGGATGGCTGCGAGGACACCGCCAGCGTGACGAATCTCCGCACCGAGACACCGGTGGGGTTCCGCATCGACATCGTCTCCGACGCGATCTGCCCCTGGTGCTATATCGGCAAGCGGCAGCTTGAACGCGCGCTGGCGCTGCTGGCGCCGGAAGGGTTGCACTTCTCGGTCCATTGGAACCCGTTCCAGCTCAACCCCGACATGCCGAAGGAAGGCCGCGACCGCGCCGCCTACCGCGCGATGAAGTTCGGCAGCGCCGAGCGGGCGCGCGAGCTGGATGAGCGGGTGGCTTCGGCGGCGGCCGGCGTGGACCTGCGCTTGCGCCAGGACCTGATGCTGCGCACGCCGAACACGTTGGACGCGCACCGGCTGATCTGGCTCGCCGGCCGAGAGAGCGTGCAGGACGCGGTGATGGAGGCGGTGTTTGCCGCTTATTTCACCCAGGGCCGCGACATCGGCGACACCGCTGTGCTGGCGGACTGTGCCGCGGTGGCCGGCATGGACCGCGCGTCGGTCGCCGACTTCCTGGCCGGCGACGTGGCAGCGAAAGAGATGCTGGCGGCCGACGGCGCCGCGCGCGAGGCCGGGGTGAGCGGTGTGCCGGCCTTCTTCCTGGACGGCTACGGCCTGTTTTCCGGCGCCATGCCGGCGGAGACAATGGCCGAGGCGTTGCGCAAGGGCCACCAGATCCTGCGCCAGCGGGCAGCGTAGCGGACGCGCTTCACGCGGGGCCGCCGTCGGCTATAGTCGGTGGCCTGGAAGCGGGGAGCAAACCATGTCGAACCAGACGAAGCATCCGGAAACGCTGGCGCTGCACGCGGGCTGGCGGCGCGATCCGGCGACCAATGCCGTCGCGGTGCCGATCTACCAGACCACCTCCTACCAGTTCGACAGCGCCGAACACGCGGCGAACCTGTTCGGCCTGAAGGAACTGGGCAACATCTACACCCGCATCATGAACCCGACGCAGGATGTGTTCGAGAAGCGCATGGCGGCGTTGGAGGGTGGCGTCGCGGCGCTCGGGCTCGCCTCGGGCCAGGCGGCGTCGGCCTATGCGGTGATGAACCTGGCGCGCGCCGGGGACAACATCGTCAGCTCCACCGATCTGTATGGCGGCACCTGGAACCTGTTCGGCAATACGCTGAAGGACACCGGGATCGAGACCCGCTTCGTCGACCCGACCGACCCGGAGGCATTCGCGCGCGCCACCGATGACCGCACGCGCGCCTACTACGCCGAGACTCTGCCGAACCCGAAGCTGATCGCGTTTCCCATCGCGGAAGTCGCGGCCATCGGCAGGCGCTTCGGCATTCCGCTGATCATGGACAACACTGCCGCGCCGATCCTGGTGCGGCCGTTCGATCATGGCGCGGCCGTGGTGATGTATTCGACGACGAAATACATCGGCGGGCATGGCAATTCGATCGGCGGCGTGGTGATCGATGGCGGCAACTTCCCCTGGGATCAGCACAAGGCACGTCAGCCGCTGCTGAACACGCCGGACCCCAGCTATCACGGCGCGGTTTGGACGGAGGCGGCCAAACCGCTTGGGCCGATCGCCTATATTCTGCGCATGCGGGTTGTGCTGCTGCGCGACCTCGGCGCGGCGATGAGCCCGTTCAACGCGTTCCTGTTCCTGCAAGGGATCGAAAGCCTGCCGCTGCGCATGCGCGAGCACTGCAAGAACGCGCTGGCGGTGGGGCAATATCTTGCGGGGCGCAAGGAAGTGACGCGGGTGATCCATCCGGCGTTCCACGACGGCGTCGCGGCGGAGCGCACGGCCAGGTATCTGACGCACGGTCACGGCGGACTGCTTGGGTTCGAGCTGGCCGGCGGTGTGCAAGCGGGCCGCGGTTTTATCGATGCGCTGAAGATGTTCTACCACGTGGCGAATATCGGTGATTCGCGCAGCCTGGCGATCCATCCGGCGAGCACGACGCACTCGCAGCTTTCAGCAGCGGAGCAACTCGCGACCGGCGTGACGCCGGGCTATATCCGGCTGTCAGTGGGGATCGAGCACATCGACGACATCATTGCCGACCTGTCGCAGGCACTGGATGCGGCGGGCGGCGGCGTGAAAGCGGCGGCGGAGTAGCGCCACCGCCGGAATGATGGGTATCGCTGCGCTCAACCCATCCTACGGGGCGTTGTGCGGCGTAGCGGCGTAGGATGGGTTGAGCGCAGCGATACCCATCACAGCTCCGCCAGGATACGCGCGGCGACCTCCTCCACCGCTTGCGTCACTTCGGGTGACGGCGCCGCGCCGGCCGTGAAGTCTGTCGTCTCGACAGCATAGACGATGCATTGCAGCGGCAGCACGTCGAGCGCACGCGCGAGAGCGATCGCCTCGACGAGGCCGAAGCCATGCGACGAGACGGTGCCAGGCGGCATGGCCAGATTCGCGGCGGAACAATCGATGCGGTGGATCGTGCCCGGCGGTGCGCCCGATTGCGCGGCATCGATCAGCCACGCGCGCTGCGCAGACTGCAACTCCGGAAGCAACGCCGTCGCCTCGCCGTCCTGCTCGACGACCCGCACATCCGCCGGCACCTGCGTTCGCAGCGAGCGCGCAATCAGCCGGCCCACCGCATCGTCGCCTCGATCAGGATTGCCGATGCCGAGCACCAGGCGCTCAGCCACGTACGACCTCCAGCTTCAGGAAGTGCGTGGCACACGAGATGCACGGATCATGGTTCCGCACCGCCTGCTCACAGCGTACGCGCAGCGCTTCATCCGGCATGTCCAGCCAGGCGCCGGCAAAGTTCTTCAGATCGTCCTCGATGCTCGGCTGGTTCTGTGAGGTTGGCGGCACGATCTTGGCATCCAGGATGGTTCCATCCGCATCCAGCCGGTAACGGTGATACAGCATGCCACGCGGCGCCTCGGTGCAGGCATAGCCAACGCCGGCTCGCGGCGTGAGATCGAGGTGCGGATGTTCCGGCTCCTGGTAGGCATCGATGATGCGCAGCGCCTCGTCGCAGGCGTACAGCACCTCGACGGCGCGCACCACGATGCTGCGGAACGGATTGTTGCAGGTCGGGCCGAGCCCTGCCTCGCGCGCGGCGTCGCGGGCCAGTGGCGAGAGCCAATCGGAATTCAGGCTGTAGCGCGCGATCGGCCCGGTCAGATAGGGACGCCCGTGCAAGTGAGAGTGCAGCGCGTTGGAGCGCTTCACGTGCGACTCCTCGAAATGCGCGTCATAGTCGCGCGGGGTGATGTCGAGGCCCTTGTTCGACACCACGTGGCCGGCGTTGAACGGATATTCGCCCGCGCCACCGAGCGACACGAACTCGTAATCGCGCTCGCAATCGGGGAAATCGAAGCCGGACACCCAGCGCACCGTCGCCTGGGCGATGTCGCGCGCGCGCTGCATCTTGTCGGCCAAGGGCCGTAGCTCGCGGCGCGACGGTGTTCGATAGAAGCCGCCCACCCGCACATTGACCGGATGGATTGCGCGTCCGCCGAGCAGTTCCAGGATCTCGTTGCCGACCTTCTTCAGCTGGAGGCCCTGGCGCACGATGTCGCCATGGTCCTTCGCCATGTCGATCACACCCTCATAGCCGAGGAAGTCGGGCGCATGCAGCATGTAGATGTGCAGCGTGTGGCTCTCGATCCACTCGCCGCAATACAGCAGCCGGCGCAGGTCGCGCACCGGCTCGCTCACCGTCACGCCGAGCGCGTCCTCCATCGCGTGCACCGCGCTCATCTGGTAGGCGACCGGGCAGATGCCGCAGATGCGCGCGGTGATGTCGGGCGCCTCGGTATAGTCGCGGCCGCGCAGGAAGGCCTCGAAGAAGCGCGGCGGCTCGAAGATGCGCAGCTCCACGTTGCGCACCGTGCGGTCCTCGAACGTGATGCGCACGCCACCCTCGCCCTCCACGCGGGCGAGGTAGTCGACCTTGATCGTCTTACGAGTCATGCCGCGCGCTTTCCTCGCGGAACGGCCGCTCGCCGACATTGAACGTGCTGTAGACGCGTTGCAGATCGCGCTCACTCATGCCGCAGGCGGCGAGCTTGCGGCTCAGCGATACGGTGTTCGGCGTCTCCATGGGCCCGAAGCAGCCATAGCAGCCGCGGTTGTACGCGGGGCAGATCGCACCGCAGCCCGCGTGCGTCACCGGGCCGAGGCAGGGGATGCCACGCACCAGGACGCAGGCCGTGCCGCGCAGCTTGCACTCGACGCAAACGCTGTGCGGCGGGATGTTCGGCTTGCGCGCGTTGAGGAAGGCGGTGAGCACCTCGAGAAGCTGCTGCTTGTTGATCGGGCAGCCATGCAGCTCGAAGTCGACATTGACGTGCGCCTTGATCGGCGTGGAGGTGGCCAGCGTGTCGATGAACTCCGGCCGGGCATAGACCGCCTGGGTGAATTCGCGCACGTCGCGGAAATTGCGCAATGCCTGGATGCCGCCCGCGGTGGCGCAGGCACCGATGGTGATCAGCGTGCGCGTCTGCCGCCGCACCGCATGCAGCCGTTCGGCGTCATGCGGCGTGGTGACCGAGCCCTCGACCAGCGACACGTCATAGGGGCCACGCACGACGCCGCGGGTTGCCTCGGGGAAGTAGGCGATGTCGATCGCGCCGGCGACCGCCAGCAGTTCGTCTTCGCAGTCGAGCAGCGAAAGCTGGCAGCCATCGCAGGAGGCGAATTTCCAGACGGCAAGTTTGGGTTTGCGTGATGGGGTCATTCGCCAAGCCCCCTGTTGGCCGCGTCGCCACCCCCTGTCATTGCGAGCCGAAGGCGAAGCAATCTCGGGGGGAGTACGCACCGCGAGATTGCTTCGCTTCGCTCGCAATGACAGTTGGACACAATCATCTCAGATCTCCTTCAACCCCAGCAGTCGCCGGACCTTGTCGTAGCGCATCACGGCGCCATCCTTGCAGATGAAACTGCCGGCAAACTGACAGTGGCCGCACAGGCCGACGGCGCATTTCATGTTGCGCTCCAGCGACAGATGGATCGACGGCTCGGGCAGGCCGACATCGTGCAACGCACTCGCCGCGAACCGCATCATCACTTCCGGCCCGCACACCAGGGCCATCGCGTTCTCGGCATCCACACCGAGGCGAGGGATCAGCTTGGTCACCACACCGACATGGCCGCGCCAGTCGGTGCCGGCATGATCCACGGTGACCTCGATCTCCATATCGAGCTGCCGCCGCCAGCTCGCAAGCTGACGGCGGAACAGGATGTCCTCCGGCCTGCGCGTGCCGTACAGCAGCACGAGCTTGCCGAACCGCTGGCGTTCCGCCTGAAGCTGGTGGAGGGCAGGCCGCAGTGGCGCCAGTCCCAGGCCGCCCGCCACGACGACCACGTCGCGGCCATAGCCATCGGCAACCGGCCAGGCAGTGCCGAACGGACCGCGCAGACCCAGAGTGTCGCCGGGCGCAAGCCGCGTGAGTGCCTCGCTCACCTTGCCCACCGCGCGTATCGTCTGCACCAGGCGCAAGGCATCCGATGCGTCGCCGCTGATGCTCACCGGTATTTCGCCGACACCGAAGACGTACAGCATGGTGAACTGCCCGGGCGCATAGCGCGGCAGCGGCGCGTTGTCCGCGGCGACCAGGTCCAGCGTCCAGGTGTCCGGCAGGTCCCGCGTTCGGCGCGCGACGCGCACCACGCGCGGCAGCATCGCGTCTGGCGCCGTCACCGGCGCGAAATCAGCGAGGCGGTCCATAAACGTCCAGGCTCTGCAAACGTGTGGCCTGCAGCCGCTGCACCAGCACGGGAAGAAAACGCTTCATCAGCGCATAGCCGAGGTCGTGGTCGGCCTCACACTTGTCGCGCAGGCACTTCGCGTCGAGTGCGATCGCTCGGGTCAGTTCGATCGCGCGTGCGTCATAGCCCCAGCGATAGGGCGGCAGCAGCCAGGTCAGGCCGACGATCTCCCCCTCGCCCAGTGTCTCGAAACGCACCGCGCCGCGGCCTGGCGTCGCCATCTCCAGCGCGACGCGGCCGTGGCGAACCAGATAGATCCAGTCGGCAGGATCCTCGGCGTGGAACAGATACTCGTCGGCGTTGAACCGCACATTCTTCGCGCAGCCCGCCGCCAGCTTGACGAACTCCTGGCCGAGGCCCTCGAACAGCCTGTGCTCGGAGACGATACGCTCAAGCCCTTCCATCGCTGCCCCCTTCGCCACGAATGGCGCGAACCTCCTCAGTGATGTCGATGCCGACGGGACACCAGGTGATGCAGCGCCCGCAGCCGACGCAGCCCGAGGTGCCGAACTGATCGACCCAGGTCGCCAGCTTGTGCGTCATCCATTGCCGGTAGCGCGACCGTCCCGAGCTGCGCACCGAGCCGCCATGGATGTAGGAGAAGTCCATGGTGAAACAGGAATCCCACCGCCGCTTGCGATCCGCGACGTTGCCGGTGAGGTCGTTCTCGTCCCACACCGAGGTGCAGAAGCAGGTCGGGCACACCATCGTGCAGTTGCCGCAGGTCAGGCAACGCTCCGCCACGTTGTCCCAGCGCGGATGCTCCAGATTGGCCAGCAGCAGCTCGCGCACATCGTCGGAACGCATGTGCCGTCCCATGTTGCCTTCCGCATTCGCTACGGCGTTCGCCGCCAATGCCGAATGCCTCGCCTCGGCCGCGCGGTGCGGGATGGTGGCGAGCACGGCGGCGCCGCGTTCGCTGCCGGCTTCCACCAGGAATTCATGTTCGTCAGCGAGCAGCTCGGTGAGGGCGAGATCGAAGCCTTCCTGCGCCTTGGGGCCGGTCTTCATCGAGACGCAAAAGCAGGTGCCGCCGGCCTGGCCGCAATTCACCGCGACGATGAAGGCGCCCTGCCGACGTGCCTGGTAGTGCGGATCGACATACGGCCCTTGCAGGAGCACGCGGTCCTGGATGGCGATCGCATGCAGCTCGCAGGAACGCACGGCGAGGAAGGCGTATTTCTCCGCCGGCTCCGCGGTCTCGGTGACAGCCAGCCCGTCTTGCGTCCGCTCCGCGCGCCATAGCCGCAGCAGCGGCGGGTGCAGGAAGCGCTTCCACGAATGCGGACCGACGTTGTAACCGAACAGCGCCGCATCGTCGCGCCGTCGGACGCGGTAGTGTCCGCCATCCTGCTCGTCGGTCCAGCCGATGGGCAGGTCGGCAATCGATTCGATTTCATCATAGACGATCGCCTGGTCACGCAGCGTCGGGCCGATCACCCGGAAGCCTTCGGCGCGCAGGCTGCCGATCAGGCCGGTGAGGCCCTGGGGCGTTATCACAGCCAGCTTATATTCTTGCATGCGTCATAGCCTTCATCGGCTGCGCTGACGCCGCCAGCGTATTGACCGCACAAGGCCACGGAAGATTTGCACACGCCTTGATCCAGCTCAATGCGCGTTTTGCGCCCTTGGGTAATTTTGCCCGCGCAGGCTCAACTGACACTGGTAATGAAATCGTTAACGGCCATGCCTGACAGCGCATTCAGATCCAGGATGCGGTCGAGCAGGACGCTGCGCCGGTCCTCCGGCCAGGTGGCGCGCGTGAGGCTGTGGAACTTGTCGATCAGAAGCGGCAGCGCCTCCGCCCGCCGGACGGGATCGCCAGCCGGATGGTGGATTTCGACGAATGGCGAAACCTGCCCGTCCGCCAGTGTGATGCGCATGCTCGAGGCACAGCTTCCGCGATCGAGGTCGTGGTGCGCTGCGCTGTAGTCCGGGTTCTCGGCCACGCGGATCATGCCGCGCAGGCGATCGATCGCCGGGTCGGCGGCGGCCGTGTCGGAGTAGTCCTCGCTGGTCAGGCTTCCCTTCAGCAGCGCCACGGCCACCATGTATTGCAGGCAGTGATCGCGTGCCGCGGCATTCGGCAAGGGCCCGTCGTGGCAGATGCGGTTGATCACCTCGTCGTGCGTCTGGATTTCCACCGCGGCGATCGGCGCTGCCTGCGAACGCAGCCATTCATGCAGGCGCAGCGCGCATTCCACCGCGGTGGAACCGTTTCGCTGACAGGGGAACAGCTTGAAGATCACCCGGTCCATGAAGAAGTGGCCGAGCGGCCGGTCGAGCCGCACGGGAGCCCCCTTCAGGTAGACGTCGCTGAATCCGCGGCCGGGCGCCGAGAGCGGCTGCGGATAGCCCATCTCACCGCGCATCGCGAGCCAGGCGAGGAACACACCGCGGCTCGTCGCGTCCGCGCTCGCCCAGCCCTTGCGCGTGCCGGCATTCGGCGGGTGGCGATACGTCGTGGGGCTCGGGCCGTCCAGCCAGGCGTTGCTGATCGCATTGCGGAGCTGCACGGCATCGCCACCGAACAGGCGCGCCGCAACGGCGGTGGAGGCGATCAGCACATAGTGTGTGGTGTCGAGGCCGATCTCCTTGCGGTCGAAGCGGTTCGCCTCGGCGAGACAGCCCTGGATCTCGTAGGCCAGCACCATGGCGCGCAGCACGTCCGCCATGCGCAAATTCATGCGCATCTGGCTGAGGTGGTCGGCCACCGCGAGGATCGCACCCAGATTGTCCGATGGATGGCCGCCGACCGGCGTCGTGTCGTTGAAGTCGAGCCAGCGGATCAGCGCCGCGGTATCGAACGCCGCCTTCACCGGATCGAGCGGCTCGGGGCGCCCCGGCACGCGCGCGCCGTGCGGCACAATGGTGCCAGGAACGACCGGTCCGAGCAGGCGCCGGCAGTCCGCATCGCCCAGCGCGCCGATCGCGCAGCCGAGCGAGTCGGCCAGTGCGAGCGAAGCGGTGCGCAGCGTCTCCCGCGGGATCGGCGGCGGCTCGCAGACATACGCGGCGATCGCATCGATCACGTCTTCCGCCAGGACCGACTGCATGATTTCGCACCTTCACATCACGCAACGCGACGAATGCTAGAGCATTTCCATCCAGACTGGAATCCCAGCCATGCGCTGGCGGGGGTTCCGAAACGCCCCCGATGTACGATTCGTAGGCCTCCGGTTGACCATCACCGGAGGTGTCCATGCTTTGGCAGCGAGGCAAAGCCTACTCC
>JBGPND010000070.1:0-22397 GCA_041487355.1 Acetobacteraceae bacterium
CAAATCCGGCAAGCGCAGGCGATGAAAGGCAGCGTACCGCCGTTCCTCACCATCGCCCAAGCCGGCAGGCTGATCGCCGCGAAGCGACTTTCGCCGGTCGAACTGGTGAAAGCGCTGCTCGCCAGGATCGAGGCGACCGACCCGAAGCTGAACGCCTTCCTGCTGGTGACCGAACGCCAGGCTCTCGCGGCCGCGCGCGCCGCCGAACGCGCCGTGATGGCGGGCCGCAAGGGACCACTGCTCGGCATCCCACTCGGCTACAAGGACATCTACGAGACCGCCGGTGTGCGCACCACGGCACATTCCAGGATTCTCGCAGACAACGTCCCAAAGCGGGACGCCGAGACGGTGCGCAGGCTGCGCGCCGAAGGCGCGGTCATGCTCGGCAAGCTGGCCACCCATGAATTCGCCATCGGTGGCCCGGCCTTCGACCTCCCCTGGCCACCGGCGCACAATCCCTGGGACGTCAGGCGCTTCACCGGTGGCTCGAGCTCCGGCTCAGGGGCGGCCGTGGCCGCGGGGCTCGTGCTGGGGGCGCTCGGCTCGGATACCGGCGGGTCGATCCGTCTGCCGGCTGCCTATTGCGGCATCGCCGGCATCAAGCCGACACCGGGCCTGGTATCGCGCCGTGGGGTGATACCGCTGGCACCCAGCCTCGACACAGCGGGCCCGATGGCCTGGACGGCTGAGGACTGCGCCATTCTGCTGGATGCGCTTGCCGGCCATGATCCGGCTGATGCCGCTTCGGTGGCGGTGCCGAAGGTTGCCTATGCCAGCGCCATCGCCGCGCCGCTGAAGGGGCTGAGGGTCGGCCTGCTCCGGCGCTTCTACGAGCACGACGTGCCCGCCTTGCCCGAGATGCTGCAGATGATCAATCGGGCCGTCGCGACGCTGAAGGGGCTCGGCTGTCGTGTCGAGGAGGCCACCCTGCCTTCGGTGCAGGACTACAACGCGGTCGGGCGGGTAATCATCTCGTCGGAGGCCTATGCGCTGCACGAGGCGACGCTGAAGACCCGGCTCTCCGAGTATTCGCGGGTGTTCCGCGTGCGCGTGCTGGCCGGCGCGCTGATCCGCGCGGCCGACTACATCACCGCGCAGCGCCGGCGCACCGATCTGATCGCCGCCACGGCGAAGGCGTTCGAGAAATTCGACGTGCTGATCACGGCGCCGACGGCCGGCGCCGCGCCCTTGCTGAACGAGCAGAGGCCGGATGAAGGCTTTTCGCAGCCCTTGCTGACGACGGTGGCGAATGTCGCGGCCATCCCCTCCATGGTGGTCTGTGGCGGCTTCACGACGGCTGGTCTGCCGCTTGGTCTGGAGATCATGGCACCCGCCTGGGGAGACGCGACCGTGCTGCGCGTCGGGCACCAGTTCGAGCAGGCCGCGGGGACACGGAGCAAGCGGCCAGAGCCTTAGCCGAATGATGGGTTTCGCTCTGCTCAACCCATCCTACGGACTACGGGCTGCGGCGTAGGATGGGTTGAGCAGAGCGAAACCCATCACGGCTGGCGAGGCCCGCTTGCGCGCATGCGCGAGGCGATGTCGCGTAGCACAAAATGCGCCGACCGCACCGCGCCTTCCTGCCAACCGGTGACGTAGGACATGTGCTCGCCGGCAAACAGGAAAGGGCCGTCGCCCTGGAGCAGCACCGGGTAGTATTTCGCCCGCGCGTCGCGGCTCCATTCCGCCCAGGCCGACCGGCTGTACGGGATGTTCTTCCAGGCCACCGACACGCCCTTGGTGAGATGCTGCCCATAGCCCGGGTGCAGACGCTCGCCGTCCGCCAATGCGCGCTCCAGGCGCTGCGCCGGCGCCATGGCGGCGAATTTATCGCCCAGATCGGTGGTCCAGATATACGCGCCGACCAGAATGCCCTTCTTCCGGTGGATGCCGGCGGAGGGATACCAGATCTGGGTGATGTCGCGCGTCGTCCACGAAATGCCGCCATAGATCGCCTGATCCAGCTCCCAGAACCGGCGCTCGGCCTGGAACGCGATCTTCCCCGCCGGGATGTATTCCACCGCCTCGATCGCAGCGCGCGTCTCGCTGGCGAAGTCGGCTTGGATCGTGCGCAGCACCGGCAGCGGAATCGTCACCACGACCAGGGGGGCCTCGATCGCGTGCCTGGCGCCGGTCTTCGTATCCTTCCACACGACGCGCGCAGAGCTTCCCGCGCGGCGCAGTTCCGTCACTTCGGCGTTGTAGGTGATGCTCGCGCCGAGTTCCCGGCCGAATGCCTGTCCGATGTGGCCCATGCCGCCGACCGGCTGCATCATCGTCGCCGCCTGATGCCACCCCTCGCCGAAGTTCGCGTTGAAGCGCCAGAAGCTGGAGGCGAGAATCTCGCTCAACTCGAGCGGCTCGCTGCGCTTGCCTTCCTGCGTTCCGCCGCCGGGAGGTTCGGAATAGCCGGCGCGGCCGGAGCCCTTGTATGTCAGGTCGCGATCGAGAGCGCCAAACGCACGCAGGAAAGCGCGGATGCGCTCCGTGTCCTCGGTGCTGACCGGCTGCGCGAGCGCGGCCCTGTCCACCGCCTTTGCCGCCAGCTCGGCGATGTAGCCGCGGATGTCGTTGACCACCTGCCGGTTGCGCTGAGGCCTGCCGTCTAACGCAGCCTCGTCGTGCAGCAGCGCGCCGCGATTGTCGTTGCATATGACCTCGAGGCTCACGCCGAGTTCGCGGCAATAGGACAGGATGCCCTGGTGGTGGTACGGCAGCCGGGCCGGCCCCGGATTGAAATACAGATGCTCGCCGGCATCCCAGCGGATGCGCTGCACGCTGTCGGTTTCGCGAATTTCATCGCCTGCACGCAACGACCAGTTGCGGCCACCGGGCCTTGGCCGGGCTTCCAGGATCGTCGGGGAAAAGCCTGACTTGTGCAGCTCCCAGGCCAGCACCATGCCGGCGATCCCGGCGCCGATGATGACGATCTTCCGCCGGTTGCCGAGCGGCAGGCTCGGCGGCCCGGCATAGGCGTCGGGGATCGGCAGCAGTCCCATCGCCGCCATGGTGCGATAGGCCGCCGTGACGCCACCGGCCTTGCCGACCCGATGGATCAGCGCGCGGCGCGACAGGGTCATGACGGTCTCCGGGCGCGCAACGCGGCGGCGAGCGTGCCGTCGTCCAGCACATCGAGTGCGCCGCCGATCGGCACGCCTTGCCCTACGCGCGTGACGGCGACGCCGAGCGGTTTCAGCCGGTCGGTCAGCCAATGTGTGGTGGTGGCGCCATCCACCGTGGCACCGAGTGCCAGGATCACCTCCGTCACGCCGCCTTCGGCGATGCGCGCGAGCAATGGCGCGACATTGAGGTCTTCAGGGCCCACGCCGGAAAGTGCCGAGAGAGTTCCGCCGAGCACGTGGTACAGTCCGCGATGCACCGAGGCGCGTTCCAGCGCCCAGAGATCGCCGACGCCCTCGACGACGCAGATCACCGCGTGGTCGCGATGCGGATCGGTGCAGATGGAGCATGGGTCGCGGCTGTCGAGATTGCCGCACCGGCTGCACGACTTCACGGCGCGCGCTGCCTCGGCGAGCGCGGAGGCCAGCGGCAGCATGCGTGCCTCCGGCTGCTGCAGCATCTTCAACGCCGCGCGCCGTGCACTGCGCGGCCCCATGCCGGGCAGTTTGGCAAGCAGGCCGATCAGTTTTTCGATTTCGGGGCCACCCATGGGTCAGGCACCACCGACTACTCCGCCGTCATGGCCGGGCCAAGCCCACGGCTGTCCGGTTTAAGTCGACGGTGGTTACCGGCGTTTTTTCAACGTCATGGCCTGCGAAGGCAGGCCATCCACGACTTCTCTTGGTGCGTCCAAGTCGTGGATGGCCGGGCCAAGCCCGGCCATGACGGGGTAGTGTGGCCACCAAGTAATACTCCCAGCATCCGAAGTAGAATGAACCGGACAGCCGTGGGCCAAGCCCAGCCATGACAAGAGAGCGTGGTGTCACTGCCATCAGAAAGGCAGCTTCATCCCCGGCGGCAACTGCAGCCCTCCGGTGACTTTCTGCATTTCCTCCGCTGCCACTGCCTCGATCTTGCGCTTCGCATCGGCGTGCGCGGCAACGACAAGGTCTTCCAGCATCTCCGTGTCGGCTGGCTCGACGATCTTCGGATCGATCTTGATCCGCCGCAGGTCGCCTTTGCCGTTCAGCGTGACCGTAACCAGGCCAGCGCCGGCGACACCCTCGATCTCCAGGCTCTCCAGCTTCGACTCCATCTCCTGCATTTTCGCTTGCATCTGCTGGGCCTGCTTCATCAGCCCGGAGAGGTTCTTCATTCGTCAAACTCCATCTCTTCGGAGGGTTCGGCGTCCGGCGGAGCGAACTCCATGCCGGTTTCGTTCGGCGTCAGTTCGGCGGGCAGTCCGTAGGCGTCGGCGGCGGTGTCATGCACGGTATCGATGCGGGCACCAGGGAACGCTGCCATGATCGCCCGCACCAGCGGGTGATCGGCCGCAGTCGAACGGCGGGCGGCATCGGCCGCGGTGCCCTGTTCGGCGAGCGTCGCCTCCCCGGGAGCGGCAGACAGCGCGATCGTCCAGCGCGTGCCGGTGGCCTCGGCCAGCAGCGCGGCCAGGCGAGGCGCGAGGTCCCGCGGCGCCTCCGGCTGCGGGCGCAACTCGATGATCGGCGGGGCGAAGCGGACCAGATGCACCGAGTGCACCAGATGCGCGTGCAACATTGCCTCGCGCCGTTCGGCCACCAGGGCAGTGATATCGCGAAAGCTCGCCAAGCGCGGCGCCGCCGGGGCGGCGTCGGCGGCTGCGGCGACCGCCGGATCGGGTCCGGGGGCGCGGGCACCGCCGGCAACGGCACGTGCTCCCCCACCCGGAGATGCCGGCGCAGTCGCGGCGGGCGCCTGGGTCGGCGTGCCGGATGTGAGCCGACGGACCAGCTCGCCAGGAGGCGGCAGGTCGGACACATGGCAGAGGCGGATCAGCACCATCTCCGCGGCGGCGCGGCGGTCGGGTGCGGTCTCCACCTCGCCCACGCCTTTCAGCAGCATCTGCCACGCGCGGGCGAGCGCCGGAACCGACAGCCGATCGGCCAGTGCCGCGCCACGGGTGCGCTCTGCCTCGGGCAGCTCCTGGCTGTCACGCAGCGACGGGATGGACTTCAGGCGGGTGATCGTGTGCAGCAGCTCGAGCAAGTCCTGCAGCAGCGTGCCGAGATCGGCGCCGCGCTCATAGGCACGGTCCGTGATCTGCAGGGCCTGCCGCGGCTGCCCCGCCATCACGGCGTCCAGCAGGTCGAACACCAGTTCACGATCCGCCAGCCCGAGCATGTTGATGACGGCGCTCTCGGCGATAGAGCCCTCCGCCTGGGCGATCGCCTGGTCGAGCAGCGAGAGCCCGTCGCGCACCGAGCCGTCGGCGGCGCGCGCGATCAGGTCGAGCGCGGCAGGTTCGATCGCCACGTTTTCGGCCTGGGCGATGCGGGCGAAGTGGACGGACAGCTCCGAAATCCGCACCCGCCGCAGGTCGAAGCGCTGGCAGCGCGACAGCACGGTGATCGGCACTTTCCGAAGCTCGGTGGTGGCGAACACGAATTTCACGTGCGGCGGCGGTTCCTCCAGCGTCTTCAGCAGCGCGTTGAAGGCATTCCGTGTCAGCATGTGGACTTCATCGATGATGAAAACCTTGGTGCGGATCTTCATCGGGCGAGAGCGACTCACCTCGATGATCTCGCGTACGTCGTCGACGCCGGTGCGCGACGCGGCGTCCATCTCGAACACATCCGGCTCGCGTTCGGCCAGGATGGCCAGGCAGTTGCCGCAGACGCCGCACGGATCGGCGGTCGGGCCGCCGGTGCCGTCCGGCCCGGTGCAGTTCAGCGCCCGGGCGATGATGCGGGCCGTGGTGGTCTTGCCGACGCCGCGGACGCCGGTGAGCATGAAGGCATGCGCGACGCGGCCGGTGGCGAAGGCATTGCGCAGGATGCGCACCATCGCCTCCTGGCCGATCAGGTCATTAAAGCTGGTCGGGCGATATTTCCGCGCAAGCACACGGTAGGGCGCGGCATGCACCGGCTCCGGCAGTGAATCGCCGAACAGGCCCGGCCCCTCGGGCGCCGGCGCGGCTTCGATCTGTGGCGGATCGTCCTGGAACAGGCCGGACATGCGGGCGGTGTCCGCCGCGGCGGCCCCCTGGTTCGTGCCAAACAAACGGTGGGAGGCCGGACGAACGACCCGAGCGGAAACTCACTGCGGCTGCTTCCTTCCGGACCTGACCGGGTTGGCGAGGCGCCCGTCCGCCGCCGACCTCCCGGGCCTGCATATCATGCTTCGGGGGGGCGGTGGCAACCGGGCGGACAACGGCGAGGCCGGAAGCTGCCCGCCCGCCGGCATCCCACGCCCGTCCGTCGCGGTGTCGAAGCACTTCAGCAACAGTGCTTCGTCCGGCTGCATGCCCGGCACGTAGAACCAGCGATACGCCGAAGATCGCGTTGTTCCGCGACTGGCTCATCGCGTCGGTCGCGCCAAGCCCGGTGGCGCCACCGCCGCCATAGGTTGCCGCTCCGGCCGCCGCATGGCACCGTCCAACGGACCACGCAACCCATAGCTGCGAGCACTTTCAGTGACCCTGATCCTGGCCAGCCGTCCCAACGTCTATTCGTCGAGCCCACTCGATCGCGTCGGCACGCGACGCGAGGACGCCGCATGGATCGAACAGCGGCTGCATGATCCCGCGACGCTGTTCGTGCCGGTATGGCGCAACCGCAACCTGGTGCGCGGCATGGACGAAGCCGCGCCGGAGGCGGTGTTCATCTCGGGCGAGATGGCGCACACGCTGCGCATGCATGGCGGTCCCTGGGCGTTCCTCGGCCTGCAGGGCGAACTGGCGGTGTTCGCGGTGGATATCAGCACGGCGGACGATCCGGTGCCGCTGCTGCCGGAAGAATTGGGAAAATTCGTCGACCTGCGCTCGGTCGGCTGGGGCGTGCCGCGGCCGGAGGCTTCGATACTGGCGCATGCGCGCGGGCTGATGCACTGGCGGGCGCGGCACCGGTTCTGCGGCGTCTGCGGGGGCGTGTGCGATGTCCGCAGCTCCGGTCACGTGATGGTCTGCACCGCCTGCGAGGCGCAGCACTTCCCGCGCACCGACCCGGCGGTGATCATGCTGGTGACGCGCGGCGACAGCGCTCTGCTCGGCCATTCGCAGCGCTTCCCGCGTGCGAACATGTATTCGACGCTCGCCGGCTTCGTGGAGCCGGGCGAGACGCTGGAGGAAGCGGTGCGGCGAGAGGTGTTCGAGGAGTCCGGCATCCAGGTCGGCGCGGTGCAGTATCACTCCAGCCAGCCCTGGCCGTTCCCCGGCAACATCATGCTCGGCTTCTACGGCGAGGGCCTCAGCGAGGCGATCACCATCGACCCGGAAGAGATGATCGACGTTCGTTGGTTCTCGCGCGAGCAGATCCGCGACCACGAGGCGCACGGGTTCCACCTGCCGCGCGTCGACAGCATTGCGCGGCGACTGATCGAGGACTGGATGGCCGTCGAGTGAGTATCCGTTTGGCCTTGACGTTTTGCCTCGCGTTGACCGCCTGTGCGCCCGGCGCTTCCGACAACAGCCCACAGGCACAATGCGAGCGGCAGGTCAGCGACGATCCCGCGGTCGTGGAGATCTATACGCGCACCAATGGTGCCTACACGCAGCCCTGGGCCGAGCGTGACGACCTGCTGGCCGCCAAGCGCCAGGCGATGCTGCGGTGCCTGCGGCAGAAGGGGCTGGCGCCGCCGGGTGGCGTGCAATCCGTGCAGATCCGCTAGCGATGTCCGAGCTGCTCACCATCGGCTACGAGGGTTGCACGATTGCCGAGGTGCTGGCGGAGTTGCGTGCGGCGCGGGTCGGGCTTCTGATCGACGTGCGCGCGGTGCCGCAATCGCGCAAGCCTGGGTTCTCCAAGCGCCAGCTCGCCGCCGGGCTGGACGAGCAGGGCATCGCCTATGTTCATCTGCAGGGTCTCGGCACGCCGAAGCCTGGTCGCGACGCGGTGCGTGCCGGACATCCGGAGCGGATGGAGCCGATCTTCCGCGAGCACATGACGTCCGATCGCGCCCAGGCGGATCTTGCCAATGCCAAACAGCTCGCCCGGGGTGCGCGGGCCTGCCTGCTGTGCTTCGAGCAGGATCCGATGATGTGTCACCGGCGCTTCGTTGCCGAGATGATCTCGGCGGAGACGGGGCAGCCGATCGTGCACCTGCACGCGCGGAGTTGAGTCAAACCGGCGCGGAGACGATGACTCAGTGTCGTCATCCCCCAGCAGGCGGGGACCCAGTGCGACCAGTGCCTGTGTTTGCGGCTCTGGGTTCCCGCTTGCGCGGGAATGACGATTGCACGTCAAGTCTCGCGCTCGGCGGCATCACTTCGCCGCGGCGATCGCCTGGCGGATGGTGTCCTCGGCATCCGCCTTGCCGGCCCAGCCAATGATCCTGACCCACTTGCCGGGCCATGAACCGTAGGGGGTCAGCCGTCAGCACATTCCGACGACTGACCGCCGACCACGGCTAATGCAGCCAGCCCGCCAGGATCGCCAACCACAACAGGGCGACGATGTTGGTGATCTTGATCATCGGGTTCACCGCTGGCCCGGCGGTGTCCTTGTACGGATCACCCACCGTATCCCCAGTGATGGCGGCCTTGTGCGCTTCCGAGCCCTTGCCGCCGTGGTTGCCTTCCTCGATGTATTTCTTCGCGTTGTCCCACGCGCCGCCGCCCGAGGTCATCGAGATCGCCACGAACAGACCGGTCACGATGGTGCCGAGCAGCATCGCGCCCAGCGAGGCGAACGCGGCGGTGCGGCCGGCGATGATGTCGATCACGATCCACAGCACGATCGGCGCCAGCACCGGCAGCAGCGAGGGGATGATCATCTCGCGGATCGCGGCACGGGTCAGCATGTCGACGGCGCGGCCGTACTCGGGCTTCGCCGTGCCTTCCATGATGCCGGGGATCTCGCGGAACTGGCGGCGCACTTCCACCACCACCGAGCCGGCGGCGCGGCCGACCGCCGTCATGCCCATCGAGCCGAACAGGTAGGGCAGCAGGCCGCCGATGAACAACCCGACCACCACGAACGGGTCCTGCAGCGTGAATGTCACGTTCAGGTCGGGGAAGTAATGCTTCAGGTCCTGCGTGTAGGCGGCGAACAGCACCAGCGAGGCGAGCCCAGCCGAACCGATGGCATAGCCCTTGGTGACGGCCTTGGTGGTGTTGCCGACGGCGTCCAGCGCATCGGTGGTGACCCGCACGTCCGCCGGCAGGTCCGCCATCTCGGCGATGCCGCCGGCGTTGTCGGTGACCGGGCCGTAGGCGTCCAGCGCCACGATCATGCCGGCGAGCGACAGCATTGTGGTGGCCGCCACCGCGATGCCGAACAGGCCGGCAATCATCGAAGTAACGATGATGCCGATGCAGATCACGATCACCGGCAGCGCGGTCGACTCCATCGATATCGCCAGGCCCTGGATCACATTGGTACCGTGGCCCGTGGTGGAGCTTTGCGCGATCGAGCGCACTGGGCGGTATTCGGTGGCGGTGTAGTATTCGGTGATCCAGACGATCGCACCGGTGACCGCCAGGCCCACCAGGGCGCAGACGAACAGCTTGAGGCCGGTGATGGATCCGTCGGGGTTCAGGGCGCCGAAGCCGACGAACCAGCCGATGATGCCGGCAATTCCGACCACGGACAGCAGGCCGGTGACGATCAGGCCCTTGTACAAGGCCTTCATGATGCCGTTGTCCGGACCGATGCGGACGAAATAGGTGCCGATCACCGAGGTCACGATGCAGATCGCGCCGATGCCGAGCGGCAGCAGCAGCAGGCGGTCGCGCATGTCGCCGGTGAAGTAGATCGCCGCGAGCAGCATGGTGGCGACGATTGTCACCGCGTAGGTCTCGAACAGGTCGGCAGCCATGCCAGCGCAGTCGCCGACATTGTCGCCGACGTTGTCGGCGATCACGGCGGGGTTGCGGGGATCATCCTCGGGGATGCCGGCTTCCACCTTGCCGACCAGGTCGGCGCCGACGTCGGCACCCTTGGTGAAGATGCCGCCGCCGAGGCGGGCGAAGATGGAAATCAGCGAGCCGCCGAAGCCGAGAGCGACCATCGCCTCCAGCACCGGGCGCAGATCGCCGTCCGGCAGGCTGTGGCGCAGATAGAGGTAGTAGCCCGACACCCCGAGCAGACCGAGGCCGACCACCAGCATGCCTGTTATGGCGCCTGCCTTGAAGGCGATCTCGAGGCCGGCAGCGAGGCCGCTGCGGGCGGCCTGGGCGGTGCGGACATTGGCACGCACCGATACGTTCATGCCGACATAGCCGGCCGCCGCGGACAGGACAGCGCCGATGACGAAGCCGATGGCGACGTGGATGCCCAGCGTTATGCCAAGAATGATCAGGATCACCACGCCGACAATGGCGATCGCGGTGTACTGACGATTCAGGTAGGCACGCGCGCCTTCCTGAACCGCGGCCGAGATCTCCTGCATGCGGGCCGTGCCCGCGTCGGCAGCCAGCACCTGTTTGCTTGTCACGAGGCCGTAGACCAGCGCCAGCAAGCCGCAGGCGATGATCACGAGATAAGCCAGTTGCATGTCGGGTTCCTCTGTCGGAGCCCCCCGGGTCAAGCCCGGGGACAGGCTCTGAAGGCGGGGCGGATGGTCAGAATTGGGGCGGGGGTATGCCAGAAGCGGGAAGCGCAGGCAAATCGGAGGGTTAACGATGATGCCGACCCTTGCACGGGCCGGTAGTCTCGGTACAGATCGTCTGGTCGGTGCGCCTGTAGCTCAATTGGTCAGAGCGGGCGGCTCATAACCGCTTGGTTGCAGGTTCGAGTCCTGCCGGGCGCACCACCGGCGGTAACCCGACCGAAAGGAAATCGGCGCTATCATTCCGGGATGGCTGACGTGGTGCGTCTGGGACCGGTCGCTTCCCCTGCCGTGGCCAGCCACAGCGGCGGCCAAGTGGGACGTCGGGGCCGCCGCCGCGTCGGCCAGGCGTTTCATCACTTCCTGACGGCCGCCATGGCGCGATCGCATGCTCCCGGGACCAGGGGTTCGGCGACTTCCGGCGCGGCTGGCGTGCAGACGGCCGCGTTTCATGTGCCTCTGGTGGCTCCCCGCGCGGCGCCGGCCGAGCAGCCGGTCTCGGTGATCCCGGCCCATTCGGATGCCGCCTTGCAGCAGGCGATGAACCTCGAAGGCGTGCCGGGGTCCTGGCAAGCGGGGCTGCGCTTCATCATGGCACAGGAATCCTCCGGCAAGGTGGATACCAGGAATCCGGTCCACTCCGCGCGTGGCCTGTTGCAACTCACGGCCGCGAACTACCATTTGAACCCGAACGGCGCGGGCTCCTTCGGCAACGCGATCGAGGAAGCACAAGGCGGTATACGCTACATCCAGCAACGCTACGGCACTGCCGATCACGCCGTCGCGTTCTGGCGGCAGCACCGCTGGTATTGAGCGCGCGGCGGCGCGCACCTAGAACACGCCCCTGATTAGGTGTGGGAGGCCAGGGCATGGCCAGTTACCAGTACGTCTATGTGATGAAGGATTTGACCAAGGCCTTTCCGGGCGGCCGCGAAGTGTTTCGTGGCATCACGCTCGCGTTTCTGCCTGGCGTGAAGATCGGCGTGCTCGGCGTGAACGGTGCGGGGAAATCGACTCTGCTGAGGATCATGGCGGGGCTTGATACCGACTTCGGCGGGGAGGCCTGGGCGGCGGAAGGCGCCCGCGTCGGCTATCTGGAGCAGGAGCCGCAGCTCGATCCGGACAAGACGGTCGGCGAGAACGTCGAACAGGCGTTTGCCGCGCTGAAGGCGGCGCTCGACCGGTTCAACGAAATCTCCATGAAGTTTGCCGAGCCGATGAGCGACGAGGAGATGAACACTCTGCTGTCCGAGCAGGCCGATCTGCAGGCGAAGATCGAAGCCGAGGATGGCTGGGATCTCGATCGGCGCGTGGACATCGCACTGGATGCACTGCGCTGTCCGCCTGCCGATGCTGCCGTGGCGCCGCTGTCGGGCGGTGAGAGGCGGCGCGTGGCGCTGTGCCGGCTGCTGCTGGAAAAGCCCGATCTGCTGCTGCTGGACGAACCGACCAATCACCTGGACGCCGAAAGCGTTGCCTGGCTGGAGCGCACGCTGCGCGACTATGCCGGAACCGTCATGATCGTGACGCACGACCGCTACTTCCTCGACAACGTCACCGGCTGGATCCTGGAGATCGAGCGCGGCCGCGGCTATCCGTTTGAGGGCAACTACTCCTCGTGGCTGGACCAGAAGCGCAAGCGTCTGGCGCAGGAGGAGAAGGAGGAAAGCGCACGGCAGCGGGCGCTGGCAGCCGAGCAGGAATGGATCGCCGCCTCGCCACGTGCGCGCCAGGCGAAAAATCGCGCGCGCATCCAGCGCTATGAGGAGATGCTGACGCGTTCGCAGGATCAGGCCGGTGGCGTGGCGGAAATTGTCATTCCGCCGGGACCGCGGCTCGGCAACGTGGTGATCGAGGCGGAGGGGCTGTGCAAAGGCTACGGCGACACCGAGCTGATCGAGGGGTTGAACTTCAAGCTGCCACCCGGCGGCATCGTCGGCGTGATCGGCCCGAACGGCGCCGGCAAGACGACGCTGTTCCGCATGATCGTCGGCCAGGAGACGCCCGATTCCGGCAGTCTGCGCGTCGGCGAGACGGTGAAGCTCGGCTATGTCGACCAGTCGCGCGACAGCCTGAACGCGGACAAGACGGTGTGGCAGGAGATCAGTGGCGGCGAGGACACGATCTATCTGGGCAAGCGCGCGGTGCCGTCACGCGCCTATGTGAGCGCGTTCAACTTCAAGGGGTCGGACCAGCAGAAGAAGGTCGGCATCCTGTCCGGTGGCGAGCGCAACCGGGTGCATCTGGCGAAGATGCTGAAGGCCGAGCACAACGTGATCCTGCTGGACGAACCGACCAACGATCTCGACGTGGACACACTGCGTGCGCTGGAGGATGCGCTGACCGAGTTCGCCGGCTGCGCGGTGATCATCAGCCACGATCGGTGGTTCCTGGATCGGCTGGCGACGCACATCCTGGCCTTCGAGGGTGACAGCCACGTGGAGTGGTTCGAGGGCAACTTCCAGGCGTACGAGGAGGACAAGCGCCGGCGGCTTGGTGCTGACGCGACGGAGCCGCACCGGATCAAGTACCGGCCGCTGGCGCGGTGACTTGAGTGGTCTGTGCTGGTAGCGTGCCCGGAGTGACGAGTGTCAGTACCGGACTCAACTCGGGATCGAGCATGCGAAGTCGGGAGATCAGGCCGTGGGCGCGAATGTAACCAGCGTGACGATCGCTGAAGACAGGGAAATTCCTACCCGGGAGAAGACTCTCCAGCGATTGCGTGACTGGCAGCAGCGAGTGCACGCTCTTTACGACCAAATTCAGGCTGCCCTTGGCCCCGGCTTTTCGTATGACCGAACCGGGAAGCACCGTTCGTCCGAGGAGCGGGTGCAGCACGCGGGGTTAAAGTCCCAGGAGGTTCCGCCGATCGACATTCTCATAGTCGACCAGGCAGGCCGTGCCGTTGCTCAATTCCTGCCTCGCGGACTTTGGATGATCGGCGCAAACGGCAGGTTGGATCTCGTTCTCACGCCCAAGTCGGGTAATCGGCAAGTCTTTATGCTGATTGATCATTCTGCTCCGTTGAGCGGTGGCAGTGACTGGAGAATTGTGCGCCCGAGCGATCGTCTTCAGCAGCGTGCATTCAAACCGGAGCACCTCCGTGAGCTCGTGGAGTGAGCGCCAGCATATCGCTGGCAGAACTGCGCGCCGCATACAGGAGAACATCAAGCCGCATATACCGGATTCTGGAGGACGGATATGACTTTTCTTCAGAGGGCGCGATCATCGCGGCACTCGATCGAGATGCATTGATTATCGACGCTGCTTTTTTCGTTCTCATCTTTGGACAAATCGAGAATCGGCTCAATGAGCTGGCTGGTAGAAGGGTAGGAACGGATGCAAAGCGGCGGCGTGCGCTCCGTGGGCGAAAGTTCGAGCAGCGGCTGGACTTGGCACTGCAGGCGCCTGCAAATCAGGAACTCCGAAAGGAAATCGCAAGCTGGTACGAACTCAGAAACGACGCCGCACACGGCGAGCGCCTAGCCAACTACAACATCGCCGCGGTATTTGAGCGAGCTGACCAGCTTGAGGCATTCCTGAGGGAACAGTCTGCGGGAGCATGATGCAAATCATCGCCTGCGATCCAGGATCACGCTGCCGGGCACGCGGCGCGACTGAAAAGACCTACGATCGGACCGCTGAGTGGCTGCGCGCTTTATTTGATCGATGGGCTGGTCAACCCTGGCCATGATGGCGCGGCGGAGCATCCGCGTGCTCGATCAGCTCGGCGACCTCGCGCGAGGTCAGCCCCTTGCCGAACACCGGACGGGTCTCCCGCAACAGGCGCCCGCGCGCGCTGTCCTCGGTCAGTGCCGTAGCGATTTCGGCTGGAGGCCGGCTCAGCAGGTCGCGCCACATAAGCGCGTAGGTTCGCTGATGCGGGTCGGGCAGCATTCTGGTTTCGACGAAACGCTCGGCGTCGGCGATCATCGACGGGTCGGCAAGAATCCGCCGGGCCACTTCCTGCGCCTTGAGGAAGTGCGATTCCCCCGTGCCGATCGTGGAAGCGGGTTGCCATGACGTTCGTTTAGCGGATATCGCTAATTGTTGCGAGAACTCGCCATGCCAGCGAACAGCGTTCTGCCATGGCATGCTCAACGCAAGTGCGGAGCCTACGTGTAGATGGGAGGGACCTAGCCAATGGGCATAGAGACTGCCCCCACGATGACCACCTCCGACGCAGACTGGCAGACGCGGGTCGATCTCGCCGCGGTCTACCGGCTGCTGGCCCATCACGGTTGGGGCGACGTGATCTTCAATCACGCCGCCATGCGCTGTCCGTCCAATCCGCGCCACTTCCTGATCAAGCGCCACGAGCTGCTCTACACGGAGGTGACCGCGTCCAACCTCGTCGCGGTCAGCACGGACGACGACCTGGACGAACGTTCGGGCGTCAATCGTCCCGGCTTCACGTTGCACAGCGGTGTCCTGCGCGGCCGGCCCGACGTGAATTGCTCGGTACACGTCCATCCGGAAGAAGGCATCGCTCTGTCCGGTCTCAGGCATGGCCTGCGTCCGCTGTCGCAGAACGCCATGCGCTTCTACAACCGGGTCGGTTACCACGATTATGAAGGCCTGACCGACAGTTTCGACGAACGCGAACGCATCGTCGCCGCGTTGGGCAGGAACCGCGCGCTGATCATGCGCCACCACGTTGTGACGACGGTCGGTGCGACCGCGCGAGAGGCGTTCAGCCTGATGAAGGAGTTCGTCCGCGCCGCACGCATTCAGTTGATGATGGAGGCGACCGGCGCGCCGCTGCTCGAGATCGCCCCCGAGATCTGCGAGCACGTCGCCGAGCAGTATGAACACCATGACAGGGGGCGGGCATCGGCCGAATGGCCCGCCTATCTTCGAATGCTTGACGGTATCGACCGTAGTTACCGCGACTGAACGCCACCATCCGGCCCGGCGGTGCCGGATGGCGCCGGGCCCGCCATGAATCCGAGCTGGATCGTGCGCACGGCGCGGCTGGTGCTGACGCCGGTGGGTGGGGCCGATCTGCCCGACTTGCGCGCCATCAAGGCCGATCCGCGTGTCTTCGCCGTCATGCTGGGCGGCGTTCGCACGCCGGTGCAGTCGGCGGAGGAGCTGGCCGAGGACGTGGTCGCATGGGGCGCCAACGGCTTCGGCATGTGGGCAATCCGCGAGCTTGTCGGGGATGATTCCCGGGTCGAGGGCCCGGGGGCAAGCTTTGTCGGGGTCGCCGGTCTGGAGCGGCGGCCGGACGGCCGGGGTGTCGCGCTGCGTTTCGCGCTATGGCCCGAGGCGCAGGGGCGCGGCCTGGCGCGGGAGGCGGCTGGCGCCGCCCTGCGCTTCGGTCACGAGCAGACCAGGCTGCGGCGCATCGTCGCGGTTGCACGGGAGAACAACTTCGCCTCGCGCATGGTGCTCGGCGGCATCGGCATGAGCGAGTGCGCCAGCTTCATGCAGCAAGGCTATCGCATGATGATGTACGAGAGTGTCGTTACCCTGCCTGAGCAACCTGCTGGCGCATGGCGTTGATCAGCGCATCGATGCTGTTGTTGTTGTGGCTCAGATAGGACGCATAGTCGCTGCGCTGCGTCAGCCGAAGCGAGGTTCCCTCGGCGACGACGTCGATGATCTTCGGGCTGCCGCCGGTGTTGCTGGTGATCCAGTCGACATTGGTCGGCGGATTGTTCGGACGCTCGACAACAGTGGCCACCACCTCGGTGTCATCGCGCTGCTGGGCGCGGCCCATGGTGAAGCGGACACCCTGGTATTCGCCGAGCTTGCTCGTGATGTTGGTCACCAGCACCTGGTGGAACAGCTCGGTGTAGCGCTTCTGCTGCTCGGGTGAGGCATTGCGCCAGAAGCGCCCGAGGCAAAAGCGCGCCACGCCATCGACATCGACCGCGGAGTCGATGATCTGGGTCAGCTTCTCGCGCTTTTCGCGGTCGCTACCCGGGCCGTTGACGACGGCCACGAGCTTGTCGCCGAGGCTCTTGACGAATTCGCTGGCATGCCCGGTCGCCGCTTGGGCCAGCGCAGGACGAACCAGTCGGCCGGCGGCTGGCAGCAGCGAAGCTGCGGTCAGGACCAGGAATCTGCGGCGGTTCGGCATGGCGTGCTGTGGCCTCGGTCAATAGGCCGGCGATATGGCCGGCGAATAGATGACGGTATCCGGTGCGCCCGATTGCGGGAACCATACCGGAATTGTGGCGCGCTTGTCTCTGCGAAGATCCTCGATCTGTGCCAGCCGATGCTGCCGGTACAGGCTGCGGAAGGTGGCATAAGGGTCCAGCGCGGTCTTCTTGATGCTGTCGACGTCATCAAGATGGCGCTCCCGCTGGTCGAGCCCGCTGAAGCCGTAACGTGACCAATCAAGCGCGCGCACTGCGACTCCCTGGCCCACCCAGGTGAACGGGTCCATGGCCGTGTTGACGCCGAGCCCGAGGGCGTCCCGGGGGCCGGATGGCCCGAACACCGGCAGGAACAGGAATGGCCCGTCCGGCAGCCCCCAGAGAGCCAATGTCATGCCGAAATCGGCGTCGTGATCCGGGTAGCCCCATTCCTTGGCGACGTCGAAGAGTCCCAGCACGCCCACCGTGGTGTTGATCAGGAAGCGCATGGTGGTATCGCCGGCGCGGCGCGGCTTGCCCTCCAGCATGTCGTTGCTCAACTGCACTGGCGTGCCCAGGTTGGACAGCACGTTGTGGATCCCGGCACGCACCGGCGGCGGCACGATGAAACGGTAGGCCGTCGCAGCCGGACGCATGATGACCGTGTCGAGCCCGTCGTTGAACGCATAGATTGCGCGGTTGGTGGGCTCGAGTGGATCGTTGGTCTCCTTGAACTCCGCGACGGCCTCGGTATCGTCGGCGGGCGGTGGCGTGGCGCAGCCGCCCAGGTTGCTCAGCAGCACGGCGGTGATCACCAGAAGGTGACGGCGGATGACGGCGCGCATCATTTTCCTCGGACGAAGCACAAGTATCGGTTTCGCTGCCGAGCCGGGGTTGATAGGCAGCACATGACAGCTCTGTTGCCCATTGGGAACAGGGGTGGTTGAGGTTTGCCTGGTCAAGTCTAAACGTCGGCTGGCCGTCGCGCAACGTCGAGCCGAGCCGGGGCTGTGATAGACTATTGCTTTGGCGGGAGAACCTGGGGAAGAGAAGCCATGAACGATATCCCAGACGGGCTGACGGATAACCCGGGGCTGCCGACGCTGGAACGCTGGCTCACCGGTCCGCGTTTTCCCGCGCTGCCGGCGCGTGGGGCCGCGCATCCGCCGCCGCTGCTGTCATTCGAGTTCTTCCCGCCGAAGACCGAGGCGCTGGAGCACCAGCTTTGGACCTGCATTCGCCGGCTGGAGCCGCTGCGGCCGCGGTTCGTCTCGGTCACCTACGGCGCGGGCGGCAGTACCAGGGTACGCACCCACGCCACCGTGGCGCGTATCGTGCAAGAGACTGGCCTTGTGCCAGCGGCGCATCTGACCTGCGTGGGCGCGAGCCGAAGCGAGGTCGATGAGGTGGCGCGGCAATACTGGGAGGCAGGGGTGCGTCACATCGTCGCGCTGCGCGGCGATCCGCCACCAGGAGCGGCCTATGAGCCGCATCCCGGTGGCTACGCTTTTGCCGCCGATCTCGTGGCCGGCCTGAAGCGCGTGGCGGATTTCGAAATCTCGGTGGCGGCCTATCCGGAGGCGCATCCGGCGGCGGTGAGCCCTGGCGCCGACCTCGACAACCTGAAGCGCAAGCTGGACGCCGGGGCGACGCGCGCGATCACGCAGTTCTTCTTCGATACCTCGGTCTATCTGCGCTTTCTCGACCGCTGCCTGGCGGCCGGGATCACCGCACCGGTCGTGCCGGGCATCTTGCCGGTGTCCAATTTCGCCCAGGCGGTGAAGATCTCCGCCATGTGCGGCACCAGCGTGCCTGACTGGCTCGGCCATCTGTTCGACGGCACCGCCGACGACCAGGAGATCCGCCGCATGGTGGCGACCGTGGTGGCAGCCGAGCAGGTCCGGCTGTTGCAAGCCAACGGGGTGGATGAGTTCCATTTCTATACGCTGAATCGTCCGGATCTGACCTACGCGATCGCGCATATACTGGGGGTACGACCGATCACACCGGCCTGACCGGTCCGGTTCCCAGGCTGTCAGATACCGACTACGAACCCGTACTGGCGACCGTGCCGCTCGCCGAAGCGCACGATCCGCTCGTCATAGGTGACGAGCGGGCAGGCGAGTTCAATCGCAGTAGCGATCAACAGCCGATCAGCCGGGTCTCGGTGCTCAAGGTGATGGAGTTGGTAGCTGCGGCATGCGGCGCCATGGCTGAGCGGCAGGGCTTCGACCGATGGGCGATCGAGAAACCGCTGAATCCACGTCACGACAGGAACATCGAGTTCGATCCGCCCGGTGTCGACGAGCAGCGCGATCTCCCAGGCGCTGACCGCACTCAGGAAAATCGTCCCGCCATTGTGCCAGCAGGTATCGATTGCGGCACGGGTTGCTTCGCGCAGGTTCGCGCTGCCGCTGTCGAGCCACAACGCGATGTGCGTATCGATCAGGAAGGCATCGATCACCGCTCGATTTCTCTGCCGGTGGCAGCGTCGGGTTCGACGTCAAGTGCCGGCACGGTCAGGTCAACGCCGTCGCGGACCTTGACCGATCCGGGGTGAGCACCGAACAGCGAGCCTTTCCGGGCATTCTGCTCGAGCAGGTGTCGCATCGCCAGCGCCACGGCTTCCGTCTTATTTCCTGCAGTGAGCTTCTTGGCGGCTTCTTCGATCAAGGCGATGACGTCCGGGCGATTGATGGTTACCACTGTGGGCATGTGAGCCTCGCCGGATAATGAGATCATTAATGATATAATGCTCAACTGTGCCGTTGCAAGCGCGGGATCGGGATAGTTGCTTGGACCGATTGGCCCGAACCGCTGCCGCGCATTATATCCAAACCCATGCCCTTGCCGCGCTTCACCGCATGACCGACTACCTCGCGCGTCTCAACGCCGAGCAGCGCGCCGCAGTCGAGACCGTCGACGGGCCACTGCTGGTGCTGGCCGGCGCCGGGACCGGCAAAACGCGGGTGCTGACGACCCGCTTCGCCCACATCCTGCTCACCGGACGGGCCGCGCCCGGCCAGGTGCTCGCGGTGACCTTCACCAACAAGGCGGCCCGGGAGATGCGCGAACGGGTGGGCGCGATCCTCGGGCGGCCGGTCGAGGGCCTTTGGCTCGGCACGTTCCATGCCCTATGCGCGCGCATGCTGCGCCGGCATGCGGACTATGTCGGGCTGACGCCGAGCTTCACCATCCTGGACGTGGATGATCAGTTGCGTCTGCTCAAGCAGGTCATGGAAGCCGAGCGGGTGGACGCCAAGCGCTGGGCGCCGCCCGCACTGATGGCAGTGATCCAGCGCTGGAAGGATCGCGGGCTTACGCCAGCGCGTGTGAGCCCGGCCGAGGATACCGATTTCGCCGCCGGCCGGGCGCGGGACCTGTATGCAGCCTACCAGGCCCGGTTGCGGTCATTGAACGCGGCGGATTTCGGCGACCTGCTGCTGCACATGACCGAGGTTCTGCGCGGGCAGCCGGATGTGCTGGCGCAGTATCACCAAAGGTTCCGCTACATCCTGGTGGACGAATACCAGGACACCAACCTGGTGCAGTATCTCTGGCTGCGCCTGCTCGCGCAGGGCCATCGGAACATCTGCTGCGTCGGCGACGACGACCAGTCGATCTACTCCTGGCGCGGCGCGGAGGTGGAAAACATCCTGCGCTTCGAGAAGGACTTCGAGGGCGCCAAGATCGTCCGGCTGGAGGCGAATTACCGGTCCACTGCCCCCATCCTCGCGGCCGCCTCGGCGCTGATTGCGCACAACGAGGGCAGACTAGGCAAGACGCTGCGTCCCGGGCGGCAGGATGCCGCGGGTGAGCGCGTGACCGTGGCAAGCCTGTGGGACTCCGATGAGGAAGCCCGCATGGTCGGTGACCGCATCGAGACGCTGCGCCGCGCCGGCGAAGCGTTGGCGGAGATGGCGATCCTGGTGCGCGCCGGCTTCCAGACGCGCGCCTTCGAGGAGCGGCTGATCACCCTCGGTGTGCCCTATCGCGTGGTCGGCGGGCTGCGGTTCTACGAGCGCCAGGAGATCCGCGATGCCATCGCCTACATGCGCATCCTGGTTCAGCCGGCGGACGATCTGGCGTTCGAGCGCATCGTCAATGTCCCGCGGCGGGGCGTCGGCGAGGTGGCGCTGCGAACGATGCATGAGACGGCGCGGGCGGATGGTGTGCCGCTGTCGGAAGCCGTGGCGAGGCTGGTTGCAGGCGGTGGGTTGAAGGGGCGCGTGAAGGAGCAGGTCGACAAACTGCTGCGTGGCTTCGTCCGCTGGCGCGCGATGCTGGGGAAGGATGGCCATGTGGTGACGGTCGCCACCATACTCGACGAGAGCGGCTACACGGACATGTGGCAGCAGGACAAATCGCCGGAAGCGCCGGGGCGGCTGGAGAACCTGAAGGAGCTGGTTCGGGCGTTGGCGGATTTCGAGACGCTGTCGGGGTTCCTCGACCACGTCTCGCTGGTGATGGAGAACGACGAAACCGCCGAAGGTGACCGCGTCAACCTGATGACGCTGCACGGTGCCAAGGGGCTGGAGTTCGACACGGTGTTCCTGCCGGGCTGGGAAGAGGGGGTATTTCCCAACCAGCGGGCGCTCGATGAGGGCGGCGTGAAGTCGTTGGAGGAGGAGCGTCGGCTCGCCTATGTCGGGCTGACCCGCGCGCGGCGGCGGGCGATCGTCAGCCATGCCGCGAACCGGCGGATCTACGCCAACTGGCAGAGCAGCATTCCGAGCCGGTTCATCGAGGAACTGCCGGATGCCGATGTGGAACGGACCGGCTCGGCCGCGCTGGCTCGCGATGCGCGGGTCCTGGCTGCGACGACATTCTCCGGCCAGTTCCCGCTCGTGGCTCGGCGGGCGCGAACGATCGAGGGATGGGAGCAAGCTGGGCGGCCCGCGCGGACCGATGCCATTCCGGTCGGTGCCCGCGTGTTCCACCAGAAATTCGGCTATGGCACGGTGACCGCGGCGGAAGACGATCGGTTGGACATCGCCTTCGACAAGGCGGGCGAGAAGCGCGTGCTCGACCGGTTCGTGGAGGAGGCGTGACAGAGCACCTACCCCTCCCCCCAACCCCCACCCGCAAGGGGCGGGGGAGCGAGAATCAAGCTACCCCACCCCTTGCGGGTGGGGGTTGGGGGGAGGGGTAGCCGAGTTGACGGATCCGATGGGCCATCGTCACGCCACGCCACTCGAGACCATGTCGGTCGACGTGCCGGAGGCGGCACTCGAAATCTACGAGGCTGCGCTGTCGAGCGCCTGCACGACGGTCGGCTTCTTTCGCGACCACAAGACAGGCGATTGGCGTGTCGAGGGGGTCAAGCCGGTCGGCAGCAGCGAATCGGAGCTGGCGGCGGCCTTGGCATTGGCTGCCACAGTGTCCGGTGTCTCGGTGCCGGTGCAGCGTAAGCCGACACCGGCGGAAGGCTGGCTCGCGCGGACTTACGCGTCGTTCCCCGAGCAGCGCATCGGCCGGCGGTTTGCCGTGCGTGGAACGCATCTGCGGGACAAGCCCGCGTCTGGCCGGATCACCCTGACACTGGATGCCGGCCTTGCCTTCGGGTCAGGCGAGCATGGCTCGACGCGCGGCTGTCTGCGGGCGCTGGAGCGCATCGCCTATCGGCGTCCGCGGCGCGTCCTGGACCTGGGAACCGGGTCGGGG
>JBGPND010000071.1:0-22391 GCA_041487355.1 Acetobacteraceae bacterium
CATCGGCAAGGCGTTCCGCAAGCAACCCGTGGCGCTGCGGCCCAGTTCCGACGATGGTGTTTTCGACATCCACTACTGCGTCCATCGCATCGGCAGGCTTGATCTGCGAACCCTCGGCGCGACCGCCTGTGGATTTGTGGACATCGCAAGAGCGATGCCCACAACCCCACAGGCGCAGCAGCAACATCAGGTCAAAAATGGACTTTGAACCGAAACAGAGACGTGTCACCCATGTCTCCGAACACCTGTCACCTATCTCTCCGGCCCAAACAGCGGGAGGGGGTTGGGGGGAGGGGTAGGCTCCCCCGATGCTCGAAGTAGATCACGTCGATCTGCACTACGGCGCCGCCATTGCGCTGCGGCAGGTGTCGCTGACCGCGGAGATCGGCGCGGTGACCTGCCTGCTGGGGCGCAACGGCGTGGGCAAGACCAGCCTGCTGCGTGCGATCACCGGCGCGCATCCGGTCAGCGCCGGAACGATCCGCTGGGAGGGCGCGGACATCACGCGTCTGCCGATCCATGATCGGGCGCGACGCGGCATCGCCTGGGTGCCGCAGGGCCGCGACATCTTTCCCCTGCTGACAGTCCGGGAAAATCTGGAGACCGGATTTGCCGTGTTGCCGCGCGGCCAGCGCCGCGTGCCGGACGAGGTGTTCGAGCTGTTTCCCGTGCTGCGGACGATGCTGCGGCGACGCGGCGGCGATCTGTCGGGCGGCCAGCAGCAGCAGTTGGCGATCGCGCGGGCGCTCGTGATGAAGCCGCGGCTGCTGGTGCTGGACGAACCGACCGAGGGTATCCAGCCCAGCATCATCAAGGATATCGGGCGGGTGATCGCGCTGTTGCGGTCGCAGGGCGGAATGGCCATCCTGCTGGTCGAGCAGTATTTCGATTTTGCCCGCGACCTCGCGCAGACGATCGCGGTGATGGATCGCGGCGACATCGTGTTGTCGGGGCGGCGGGAGGAGTTGGACGAGGAGGATGTACGACGCCGCCTGTCCGTCTGACGTCCAGACGCTGCAACGCGCGGTGGGAGAGCTGCGCGTGGATTTGCGCGTGCGCGATGGGCGCACCGTGCTGGAAGGACTGCGCCAGGCCGGCTGCCTGAAGGCGCGGTTTCCGCGACCGGAGGATGCCGGCTGGTCGAGCATCGTGACGCTGAACACGTCAGGCGGGATTGCCGGCGGCGATCGGCTGGACAGTGCATTCGCGCTGCGGACCGGTGCGCGGGCGACAATAGCGGCGCAGGCCGCGGAACGATTTTATCGCGCACTGCCCGGCAGCGCGCCATCGCGCGTACGCACGCGGATCGCGGTGGCTGACGATGCCGCGGTGGAGTGGCTGCCACAGGAGACCATCCTGTTCGACCGTTGCTCGCTCGACCGGCGGTTGCAGGTCGAGCTTGCCGCGGATGCCTGGTTTCTCGGCGTGGAGAGTCTGGTGTTCGGCCGCACCGCGATGGGAGAGTCGGTGGAGCACGCGTCGCTGCACGATGTGATCCAGATACGTCGGGCCGGGCGATTGCTGTTGCATGACGCGATCCGTCTGGACGGCGAGGTGGCCGCCACATTGCAACGATCGGCGATTGCCGGTGGCGCGCGCGCCGTGGCGACGCTGGTGCATGTTGGCCCTGGTGCCGAGGACGCGCTGGAGTCGGTGCGTGAAGCGTTACCGCATTGTGGAGTCAGCGCATGGGACGGCATGCTGGTTGCGCGCATTCTTGCTGCCGACGGTGCGTCGCTTCGCACCGCTGTGGTCGCTGCGCTGCAAGCGCTGCGGGCTGATCGTCCGTTGCCGCGCGTGTGGCTCTGTTGAGAGGAAACGCATGAACCTGACGCCACGAGAGAAGGACAAGCTGCTGATCAGCATGGCCGCGATGGTGGCGCGGCGCAGATTGGAGCGCGGCGTGAAGCTGAACCACCCGGAAGCCGTGGCGCTGATCACCGATTTCGTCGTCGAGGGCGCGCGCGACGGCCGCAGCGTCGCCGACCTGATGGAGGCGGGGGGCAAGGTGATCACTCGCGCGCAGGTAATGGAAGGCGTCGCCGAGATGATCCACGACGTGCAGGTGGAAGCGACATTCCCTGACGGAACGAAACTGGTCACCGTGCACGAGCCAATCAGGTGAAGGTGTTCGTCTCTCACGGCTCACATGACTCCTGGATAGCGCGCCAGATGGAGCGCTGTATCAGGGAGTGTGGGTCGGAGACATTCTTGGATGTAAATGATGTTGCGACTGGCGACGATTTCAAGGAGGTCATACGGGCCGAGATTGGCCAGGCTGATGAACTGGTGGCACTTTTCACCCCATTCTCTCGGGATCGATCCTGGCTGTGGGTCGAGATTGGGGCGGCGTGGATTTTGCGAAAGAGAATCGTGGCGATTACCTATGGTATGACGATTGGTGATCTGGAGAAGGATGGCGGTGGTCGAGCAATCCTAGCGGACGTGCACCTCCGCCCTCTCAATGACTTCGACGCATACCTTCAGGAACTGCAGGAAAGGGTTCCTCATGGCTAGGTTCTTTATATCGTATACAGCATACGACCGAGACTTGGTTGAGCGTCTCGAGCACGTCCTAATGGACCGAGGACACGAAGTGTTCGTGGATCGCGGCGTAGTGGCTGCTGGTTCCTCCTGGGCAGAGACAATCCGTGATGCAATCGAGACGGCCGATGTCTTTGTAATCCTGGTATCGGGAGCTTCAGTGAGCCGTGATTTTCCCGTGAGCGCTGAAGTCGGCGCGGCTTGGGAACGCAGAAAGCGGATTGTGGCCGTCGAGACATCCGACGCAGCCGCTTCGCTGCCACTGCCGCGCGCCGACTACAAAGTCGTGTGTGCCAACGGCCTGTCTGATAGTCAGCTCGTCGACGCCATACTCGATAGCGTCAGGACAGTAGCATCCAGCCCAACGTCGTAGTCGCATGACGGTGTATCCCTTGCATCAAGTATCATCATGATCCCCGGCGAAATCCTCACAGCGGACGGTGACATCGAGCTGAACGCCGGCCTCGCCCGCACCACACTGACCGTCGCCAATACCGGCGACCGGCCGATCCAGGTCGGCAGCCACTACCACTTCGCCGAAACCAACCCGGCGCTCTCCTTCGACCGTGCCGCCGCGCGCGGCAAGCGGCTGGATATCGCAGCCGGCACCGCGGTGCGCTTCGAACCCGGCCAGACGCGCGAAGTCACCCTGGTGCCATATCGCGGCAACCGCGTCGTGCAGGGATTCCGCGGCACAGTCATGGGAGCACTCGACTGATGGCCCGCATTGCACGCCGCGCCTACGCCGACATGTTCGGTCCGACCACCGGCGACCGCGTCCGCCTCGCCGACACCGATCTTGTTGTCGAGGTGGAGCGCGACCTCACCACCTACGGCGAGGAGGTAAAGTTCGGCGGCGGCAAGGTGATCCGCGACGGCATGGGCCAGTCGCAACGATCGCAGGCCCAGGGAGCCGTCGACACCGTCATCACCAACGCGCTGATCATCGACCACTGGGGCATCGTCAAGGCCGACGTCGCCATCACCAACGGCCGCATCACGAAGATCGGCAAGGCCGGCAATCCCGACATCCAGCCGAATGTCGACATCATCATCGGTCCCGGCACCGAAGTGATCGCCGGCGAAGGCAAGATACTGACCGCCGGCGGCATCGACAGCCACATCCATTTCATCTGTCCGCAACAGGTGGAAGATGCGATCGCGTCCGGCATCACCACGCTGATTGGCGGCGGCACCGGCCCTGCCACCGGCACTGCCGCCACCACCTGCACGCCTGGCCCCTGGCATCTCGCGCGCATGCTGCAGGCGGCCGAAGGCCTGCCGGTGAACCTCGCCTTCGCCGGCAAGGGCAATGCGTCGCGGCCCGCCGCGCTGGAGGAGATGATCCGTGCCGGCGCCGCCTGCCTGAAGCTGCACGAGGACTGGGGCACCACACCCGCGGCAATCGATTGCGCGCTGTCGGTGGCGGACCGGTTCGACGTGCAGGTGATGATCCACACCGACACGCTGAACGAATCCGGCTTCGTCGAGGACACGATTGCCGCATTCAAGGGCCGCACCATTCACACCTTCCACACCGAAGGCGCCGGCGGCGGTCATGCGCCCGACATCATCAAGGTTGCGTCGCTGGCCAATGTGCTGCCGAGCTCGACCAACCCCACGCGTCCCTACACGGCGAACACGCTCGACGAACATCTCGACATGCTGATGGTGTGCCATCACCTGGACGCGTCGATCCCGGAGGATGTCGCCTTCGCCGAGAGCCGCATCCGCAAGGAGACCATCGCGGCCGAGGACATCCTGCACGACCTCGGCGCGCTTTCCATGATGTCGTCCGACAGCCAGGCGATGGGCCGCGTCGGCGAGGTGATCATCCGCACCTGGCAGACCGCGCACAAGATGAAGCAGCAGCGTGGCGCGTTGCCCGGCGATGGCGCGGGCAACGACAATGCGCGGGTGAAGCGCTACATCGCGAAATACACCATCAATCCGGCGATCGCGCAGGGCATGGCGAACGAGATCGGCTCCGTCGAGGCGGGCAAACTTGCCGACCTTGTGCTGTGGTCGCCTGCCTTCTTCGGCGTGAAGCCCGACCTGGTGATCAAGGGCGGCAGCATCTCCTGCGCGGCGATGGGCGATCCCAACGCCTCGATCCCGACGCCGCAGCCGGTGCACTACCGGCCGATGTTCGGCGCGTTCGGCCGTGCCCTGGTGGAAAGCTGCGTCAGCTTCGTCTCCGCTGCCGCGCTGGATGCCGGCGTTGGCCAAACGCTGAAGCTGCAGCGCCGTCTCGTGCCGGTCACCAACACGCGGGCGGGCATCGGCAAGAAGTCGATGATCCACAACGACGCAACGCCGGTGATCGAGGTCGATGCGGAGACCTACGAAGTGCGCGCCGATGGCGTGCTGCTGACCTGCGAACCCGCGACCGTGCTGCCGATGGCGCAGCGCTACTTCCTGTTCTGATGCGCGCCGAAACTGTACTGCCGGCCGGCACGTGGGATCGGACAGCGGAAGTCGATCGCGTGCTGATCGACTTCGATCGCCGCCATCGCCGCCGCATCCTGCTGCGCACCGAGCAGGGCAGGGAGGTGTTGCTGGACCTGCCGCAGGCGGTGCGGCTGCGCCACGGGGACGGACTCGCCGTGGATGCGGGTGGTGTGGTGCGCGTCTGTGCCAAACCCGAACCGCTGCTGGAAATCCATGCGCACGACGACGGCGAGATGGTGCGCATCGCCTGGCATCTCGGCAACCGCCATCTGCCAGTGCAGTTGCTGGGCGAGCGCATCCGCATCCGCGCCGATCACGTGATCAGGGACATGGTGGAAGGATTGGGCGGCCACGTGGACGAGGTCGAGGCGCCATTCGATCCCGAACCCGGCGCATATGCCGGCGGACATCACCATCACCATGACCATGATTGAGCTTTTCCCGTCATGGCCGGACAGCCGTGGGCTTGACCCGGCCATCTATCGCGGCAGAGGTGCTTGGACGGATGCCCGGGTCAAGCCCGGGCATGACGGGGGAGAGGACGTTCGCCTCCGCCCAGGCCCTTATCCTGATGCCTATGGGGTCAAGCCCGGCCATGACGAGGCACAACAGGCGCGCGCTTGCCATGAAAGACGGCGCGCTCCTTCGCCTGCTCGCCTGGCTGTCGCCGGCGTTCCCTACCGGCGCCTACGCCTATTCCCACGGCCTGGAATGGGCGGTGGAATGCGGCGACATAACCGACGGTGAGACCCTGCGCGTCTGGCTCGCGGATGTTCTGACCCATGGTTCCGGACGCAACGACGCGATCCTGCTGCGCCATGCACACCGTGCCAGCGACAGCGACGCGCTTCGCGCAATCGCGGAACTTGCCGGCGCCATCGCGCCATCGCGCGAGCGTCGGGCCGAGACGCTGGATCAGGGCACTGCGTTCATCGCAGCCGCCGCCGCATGGCATCCGCCGGAACTCCCGGCGCGCATTGCCTATCCGGTTGCCGTCGGCGCTCTTGCCGGCCGGCATGGCATCGCGGAAGACGCAACCACCGCGGCCCACCTGCAGGCATTCGCGGCAAACCTGATCTCCGCCGCCGTCCGCCTGGTCCCGCTCGGCCAGAGCACCGGATTGCGCGTACTCGCCGCACTCGAACCAGTCATCCTGCAAGTCGCCGAAGCAACCCGAGCCGCCACCCTCGACGATCTCGGCGGCTGCGCATTCCGCTCCGATCTCGCCGCCATGCTCCACGAAACCCAGTACACGAGGCTGTTCCGCTCATGATGCATTCGCGTCACGGACCACTACGCATCGGCATCGGCGGGCCGGTCGGCACCGGCAAGACCGCACTCATGGACGCGCTGTGCAAGCGGTTCCGCTCCCGCTACGAAATCGCCGCGATCACCAACGACATCTACACCAAGGAGGATGCGGAGTTCCTCACCCGCGCCGGGTCGCTGCCGCCCGAGCGCATCCTCGGCATCGAGACCGGCGGCTGCCCGCATACCGCGATTCGCGAGGATGCATCGATCAACCTCGCCGGCGTCGCCGAACTCAACCGCCGCTTTCCGAATCTTGACATCATCCTGATCGAATCCGGCGGCGACAATCTCGCCGCCACGTTCTCCCCCGAGCTCGCCGACCTGACGATCTACGTGATCGACGTCGCCGCCGGCGACAAGATCCCGCGCAAGGGCGGGCCCGGCATCACGCGCAGCGATCTCCTGGTGATCAACAAGATCGACCTCGCGCCTTTCGTCGGCGCCAGCCTCGAGGTCATGGACCGCGACGCGAGGAAGATGCGCGGCGAGCGGCCATTCGTGTTCGCCAACATCCGCGCGGGCACCGGCGTGCCCGAGATTGCCGCGTTCATCGAGACCGAAGGCGGGTTGCGGTCAGACCGGCTCGCCTAGCGACACCCGCCAGTATCCGCCGCCCGCCAGCTTCACCTCGCGCATCGCATGGCTGGCCCGGCGTGCGAGATCGGCGAAGCTCTCGCCCGAGCGGCGTGTGGCGATGCCGATGGAAAAGCTCACCTCCGGAAGCGTGGCGTGGCACGGCCCGACGATCTTTCCCGGCGCTTCCAGGCACAGAGTCTCGGCACGCTCCGCCGCCGTCATATGGTCCGCGCCGCTGAGCCAGACTGCGAACTCCGCATCCCCGGTGCGACCCACGAGGTCGCTCGGCCGCACGGTGCTTTGCAGCAGCACCGCCGCGCGGCGCAGCACCTGATCGCCGCCATCCGAACCCAGCAGCAAATTCACTCTTTCCAGGTTGTCGACTTCCGCCAGCATGAGCGTGCCGGGCAGATCGTCACGGTCCAGCCGGACGATGTGGCGCGTCGCCTCGGTGACAAAGGTGCGCTGATTGAGCAGTGCGGTCAGCGGATCGGTCCGCATCGCACGCGCGAGTTCATGCTCACTGCTCTCGCGGTCCAGCAGCAACCAGATGACGCCGGCGATCGAGTCCAGCAGCGGCGCATCGTCGCCGCTCCAGGCACGCGCGCCGCGCCGGCGCCACACGACCAGCCCCAGCCTCTCGCCCACGTTATCCCGGCAGACAGCAACGGCAATCGGCCGTCCGGTCGGCTCCTGCGAAAGCACCGGCGTGCCAACCGCGGCCTGCCACAACAGCGCACCCGCGGTGGTCTCGGGGGGACCGATGAGGCCGGCTCGCTGCACCACCTGCGGCGCGTCGGCAACCGATCCGGCCGCGGCACGAACAACCGCGGCACCGTCGGCGCCGAGCGCCTGCATGACGGCATCGAGGCCCGTGCTGATCATATGCGTCGGCCGCGTCTCCCGGCGCAGGTGCAGGAGAAGGCCTGCCAGCGCCTCATTCATGCGACAAACCGCCGCGCGCTCGCTCTGCCTGGTCATGTCTCGCAATGCCTATCGACCGTGTGTTGCGCCAGCCAGCCGTTGCCGGGCACGGAACGGCGTCGCACCGGCCAGTGAATCCGGCCTGGCGTCGCGTGGCCGGATCATGCCCGCACATCGGGCAGCGTGCGGAATCGCCCAAGCTCGGCATGGGTGCGGCCGCAGGTCAGCACCCAGGCGTTCTCGCCCATGGGGCGGTGGATCAGATAGGCGATGTCGGTGCTCTCCCGTGCGGCGATGACGACCATGTTCCGCAGTTTCGGATCGTCCTGGCTGCGCTCGCTCACATAGGCGGCCCTGACGGCGAGGGGCCCGGTGCGCTCGGTGCCGGCAAACCACTGCGCCAGGATGGCGCGCTCCCATTGCGAGACGGAGCGAGCGGGGAGGGCGCCAGCGCCCTGCGTCGTGTCAGGCTGCATTCTGCGAATCCCCCTGAAGCCCGCCGCGATAACTATTGCCCCGGGGGTTGCAGGAGCGTTTCGAACCTCAAAGCCGCACGCCGCGCAGCCGCAGCGCATTGCCGATCACCGAGACGGAACTGAGCGACATGGCCAGCGCCGCGATCACCGGGCTCAACAAGATACCGAAGAACGGATAAAGCACACCCGCCGCGACCGGAACGCCGATCGTGTTGTAGACGAAGGCGAAGAACAGATTCTGCCGGATGTTGCGCATCGTCGCGCGGCTGAGCGTGATGGCGCGGGCGATGCCCAGAAGGTCGCCTTTCACCAAGGTCACCCCGGCGCTCGCCATCGCCACCTCGGTGCCGGTGCCCATCGCGATGCCGACATCGGCCGCGGCCAGGGCAGGGGCATCGTTCACCCCGTCTCCTGCCATGGCGACGATGCGCCCTGCGGCCTTCAGGCGGCGGACGACGGCGTGCTTGTCTTCCGGCAGCACCTCGGCCTCGACCTGGTCGATGCCGAGTCGCCGCGCGACGGCCTCCGCGGTGGTCCGCGTGTCGCCGGTCAGCATGACGATGCGGATGCCCTGGGCGCGCATCCTGTCGAGTGCGTCGGGCGTCGTCGGCTTGATCGGGTCGGCAACGGCGATGACGCCGGCCGGGCTGCCATCGACGGCGAGATAGAGCGCGGTGGCGCCGTCCTGGCGCAACGCTTCGGCCCTGGCTTCCAGTTCGCCGAGCGCAATGCCCAGATCCTGCATCAGGCCGCGATTGCCCAATGCCACGGAACGACCGTCCACCTTCCCGGTCACACCCTTGCCGGTGATCGACTGGAATTCGGCCGGTTCAGCGACGGCGAGCCCATGCTGCTGCGCCGCGGCGACGATGGCGGCAGCCAGCGGGTGCTCGCTGGCCCTCTCCAGTCCGGCAGCGAGGGGCAGGATCCCGGTCTCCGACCAGCCGGCATCCGGCACGACCGCTATCACGCGCGGCTTGCCCTCGGTCAGCGTGCCGGTCTTGTCGACGACGAGCGTGTCCACCTTCTCCAGGCGTTCCAGCGCCTCGGCGGAGCGGATCAGCACGCCGGCACCGGCCCCCTTGCCGACGCCGACCATGATCGACATCGGCGTGGCGAGACCCAGCGCGCAGGGGCAGGCGATAATGACCACCGAGACGGCGGCGATCAGGGCGTAGGTGAGGGCAGGGGAGGGTCCCCAGAGCGCCCAGGCGGCGAATGCGACCAGGGCCACGGCAATAACCACCGGCACGAACCAGCCTGCCACGGTATCGGCGAGACGCTGGATCGGGGCGCGCGAGCGCTGCGCCTCGGCGACCATGGCGACGATGCGCGCCAGGACGGTCTCCGATCCCACCCGGTCGGCGCTCATGATCAGGGCGCCGGTGCCGTTCACCGTGCCGCCGATGACCTGATCGCCCGGCCGCTTCGCCACCGGCATGGATTCGCCGGTGACCATCGATTCGTCGACGGCGCTGCTGCCGTCCAGCACCGCGCCGTCGACCGGCACGCCCTCGCCGGGGCGCACGCGCAGCCGGTCACCGGGCTGGACCTGGTCCAGTGTGATCTCCTCGTCCGCGCCGCCGGCGGTGACGCGGCGGGCCGTCTTCGGGGCGAGGTTGAGCAGCGCGCGGATCGCGCCGCCGGTCTGTTCGCGCGCTCGCAGTTCGAGCACCTGCCCGAGCAGTACGAGCACGGTGATGACGGAGGCGGCCTCGAAATAGACCGCGACACCGGCGTCGGCGGCGCGGAAGCCGGCGGGAAAGACGCCGGGCGCGACCGTGGCGACCACGCTGTAGAGCCACGCTGCGCCGGTGCCGAGCGCAATCAGCGTGAACATGTTCAGGCTGCGGCGGACCAGCGAGTCCCAGCCGCGCTGGAAGAACGGCCAGCCGGCCCAGAGCACGACCGGCGTGGCCAGGATGAACTGCAGCCAGTTCACGAGGCCCGGCGCGATCAGGTGATGCAGGTCGAGCCCTGGGACGTGGCCGCCCATCTCCAGCGCGACCACCGGGACGGTGAGGGCCAAGCCGATCCAGAACCGCCGGCTCATGTCGGCGAGTTCCGGATTGGCCTCCGGTTCGGCGGTGATCGTCACGGGCTCCAGAGCCATGCCGCAGATCGGGCAACTGCCCGGGCCGATCTGGCGGATTTCGGGATGCATCGGGCAGGTGTAGACGGCACCCGGCGTTGCCGCTTTCTCCTGATTGGGTGCCAGATACCTGTCCGGCTCGGCGGCGAATTTCCCGCGGCATCCGGCGCAGCAGAAATGGAAGGTGACGCCGCCATGCTCGAAGCGATGGGGCGACGTCGCCGGATCGACTTTCATGCCGCAGACCGGGTCGGTCGCCATCTCACGATCGGCCACCGAGGCTGCGTGGCGATTGTGGCTGGTCATGGTCGGTGCCTTGTTGCTTGCGGCTGTCGGGTTCGGTAGATATACCCCACCAGGGTATAGTAGCAAGATGCACGACGCGACAAAACGATCGGTGGCGGCGCGGCTGAAGCGCATCGAGGGGCAGGTCCGCGGTGTGCTGCGCATGGTAGAAGACGACCGCTACTGCGTGGACGTATTGACCCAGATCAATGCGGTGCGCGCGGCACTCCATAAGGTCGAGGAACAGATCCTGCGGGATCACGTGGCGCACTGTGTCGCCGGTGCCTTCGTTTCAGGCGATCTGGTGGAGCAGAGGCACAAGGTCGAGGAACTGGTCGAGACTATAGGTCGCATGACGAGGTAGCGGCGTATGCCGAACGGCGCGGTACGCAGGTTCAGGAGGATGGTCACGGGACTGCTGGTCCTGGTGGGCCTTCTGTTGTCCGGCGCCCAGGGTCCCGCTGCCGCGGCGCTGCCGCTTACCAGTCCCCACCATGATCGACCACAGGTGCAGACGGTCGACATGGCACATCCGGGTCTCGCGACGCCATCCGGCGATCAACATGTCGACCACGGACTCGCATGCTGCCTGAGCGGCCAATGCACGGTACAGCCGGTCTGGTTTGCCGACACGTCCGCAGGTTTCCTGGACCGGCTGGTGTTGGCCGTGGGCTATATGCCCAGTGTGGACCGGTGGTCGTCCGGCATCGGCGCGGCGCCTACGCCACCACCGCCTCGATCTGCTGTCTGATCGACCGGGGATCAGTCGCGGCCGGTCATCTGACCAGCACCTGCGAGCAATCCCGAGGTCGGAGTCTGCCCATGCGGAGCCGGTGGCCCGTGTGACCTCCTCACCAGACGGTTTGTGAGTTCCCATGTCTAGTTGCTTTTCCAGGCGCCGATTTCTGGCGACCACTGCCGCTCTCGGCCTCGTCGGCGGATCCGGTGTATTTGTCTCTCACGCGGCCCGGGCAGGCATCAGCACCGCGCCCGTGCAGCTTACCGTGGAGCGTCGAGCCATCACGGTGAACGGAAAGGCCGCCTCGGTGTTTGGCATCCGGCGGTCCGACGGCGCGCCAGGTCTGGTGCTTGACCCCAATCAGCGCTTCCAAGTTGTCCTTGGGAATCGCACCGCCGAACCAACGATCATCCACTGGCATGGCCAGACACCACCGCCTGACCAGGACGGTGTCGTGGAGACGGGCGTCGCTTCACTCATCGGTGCAGGAGCCAGCCAAACCTACGACTTCACGCCACGGCCCGGCACGCACTGGATGCACTCCCATCACGGCCTGCAGGAACAGTCACTGATGGCGGCACCGCTCATCGTGCGCTCGCCAGAGGATGCGCGGGCGGATGCGCAGGAGACCACGGTTCTGCTGCACGACTTCGCCTTCCGCACGCCGGAAGAAGTGCTGGCGCAGCTTGTGGGTGACGGCTCCCACGCCCCGGCCATGGCCATGCCAGGTATGACCGGCGGTGAGCGCGCGGGACACATGATGCCTGGAGGCCGTGCCGGGCACGTCATGGCGGGCTCGCCCGCGGCACACGGCGCGATGGACCTGAACGATGTCGACTACGATGCGTATCTCGCGAACGACCGTACCTTGGATGATCCTCTGGTGGTCCGGACCGAGCGCAGCGGACGCGTGCGCGTCAGGCTCATCAACGGTGCTACATCAACAGCCTTCTGGATCGATCTCGGTACCATCGAGGCGAGCATCATCGCCGTCGACGGCGACCTGGTGCGACCGCTCACGGGCAGTCGCTTCCCTTTGGCGCAGGGCCAACGTCTGGACCTGTTGGTCACCATGCCAGCCGCCGGCGGTACGGTGCCGGTGCTCGCCCAACGTGAAGGCGATCGCGCGCGCACCGGCTTCATCCTGGCCACGCCGGATGCCGCGGTAGCACGCATCGCCGACCAGGCCGAGGCCGCTGCGCCGCCCATCGATCTGTCACTCGAACAGCGCCTTGTGGCCCAATCGCCACTGGCGGCACGGCAGACCGATGTCACCCATCGCATCACCCTCGACGGCAGCATGATGCCCTACGTCTGGTCGATCGAGAATCGCACTTGGGCGACGCACCGACCGCTGCGCGTCAAGAGCGGACAGCGCGTCATTCTCGAGATGGTGAACCGCAGTGCGATGGCGCACCCCATGCACCTGCATGGACATCACTTCCAGGTAGTGGCGCTCAATGGCAAGCCCGTCCAGGGGGCCATGCGCGACACGGTGCTGGTGCCGCTCAATGGAACGGTACGCGTCGCGTTCGATGCCGACAATCCGGGGCGGTGGCTACTGCATTGCCACAACCTCTTCCACATGGCGCGCGGGATGATGACAGAGTTCGTCTACGACCGTGTTGCCTGACACTCGCAAGCAAAGGAACCCTGCCATGACCTTGTTTACCCGCTCCGCCGTCGTTGCGATCGCCCTCGCGGCGCCGCTGAGCCTCGCGCAGGCGCAGACCGAGCAAGACCAGGACCACACGGCGCATCATCCGGCTGGCCAGACTGCTCAGCAGACGCAGCCGGGTTCGACGCCGCAGCCAATGCCCCAGGGGCGCATGGCCCGACCTGGCGCGATGCCCCAGGGGAAGGCCGGCGGCATGCCGATGATGGGTGGCGACATGGGCCAGATGATGCAGATGATGCAGATGATGCGCGGCATGATGGCCATGGACGGCATGATGCCGATGGGTGGTCCTGGCCGCATGCAGCCGTTTGCCCACATCGAGGGCCAGCTCGCCTTCTACAAGACCGAGCTGAAGATCACCGAAGCACAGGCATCGCAATGGAACGCCTTCGCCGACGCGGTGCGGGCCGGTGCGAAGAAGCTTCAGGATGCCTTTGCAGGGGCCATGCAAAGTTCCGGTCCGGCTTCGGCAATCGATCAGGCTGACCGCAGGATCAAGCTGCTCTCCGCCCGGCTCGACGCGTTGAAAGCGATCGCGGAAGCGACCAAGCCGCTCTACGCCGCACTCTCCGATGACCAGAAGAAGACCGCCGACGAGTTGATGGCCGAACACCTTCGGGGGATGTGAGCAATGGACGGCCGGAGCGGGGGCGATCCGATGCATGAACACGACGCGCCACCGTGGTGGCGAACGCGGACCGGGCTCGCCTTTCTCGGGTTCCTGGCGATCGCTGCGTTCTTTCTGATCACCGAGCACCGCGCACACGTCGCACTCGCGGTCCCATACCTGCCCTGGCTTCTGCTGGCGGCCTGCCCGCTGATGCACCTCTTCATGCATCACGGGCACGGCGGCCATGGCAGCGGCGGACAGGATTCGGATTGCGACGCGGGACCGCATCGGCACTGATTGCAGCGAACGGGGAAGACCGTCCATGAACCACGATTTCTCCTCATACGGATTGTGGTCCCTTGTGATCATCAATTCCGCCCTCTTCATCTTCTTCGCATTCAGCTTCGGCCGACCTCAGACAAAGCGCGACTGGCGTTCCTTCAGCGCGTTCAGCGCCTTCCTTGTGGCGCTGTTCACCGAGATGTACGGCTTCCCGCTGACGATCTACCTGCTGTCAGGCTGGCTGCAGAGCCGGTTTCCGGGCGTCGACTGGTTCTCCCACGACGCCGGCCACCTGCTCGAGATGATCTTCGGTTGGAGGGCCAATCCGCATCTCGGCCCGTTCCACCTCCTGAGCTTCGCCTTCATCGGTGGCGGCTTCCTGCTGATCTCGGTCGGCTGGCAAGCGCTTTACCAGGCGCAGCGCGAGAAACGGCTAGCAGACACCGGCATCTACGCGCACATACGGCACCCGCAATACGACGGCTTCGTCCTCGTCATGTTCGGATTTCTGTTGCAGTGGCCGACGATTCTGACCTTGGCAATGTTTCCCGTTCTGGTCTTCATGTATTGGCGGCTCGCAAAGATCGAGGAGCGTGAATCGCTGGCGGCGTTCGGCGACGCGTACCGCGACTACATGAAGCGGGTACCAGGATTCTTTCCTCATCTCGGCTCGCTGGCTGACCGCCGACGGCTCGGGCAGCGCTAGGACAGCAAGCGCCAAATGGCTGCCCATTTCGCTCACCTGGACAGCGCCGGCCCCGGTCATTCCCCAGCCATAAGGAGTAAAACGCATGCAACCCTGGGTCTACTTCCTGATCTTCGGCGCCCTATTCTTCCTCATGATGCGAGGCGGTTGCGGTTCGCATGTCATGGGTCACGGGCACCATCATCAAACTGATGACAATCGCCAGACCGGGGCTGGCGGAAGCGTCCCTTCCATTGGGCCGGCACAAGTGCGCGATCCGGTCTGCGGCATGACGATCGAACGGGCTACCGCCAAGACATGCGCCCACCGCGGCACGGTCTACTACTTCTGCTCGGATCAGTGCCGGTCCAAGTTCGAGGCCGCCCCTGAAACCTTCACCGTATCCGCCGTCTGACAAACCTGGAGCATCATCATGGCCGACACCGCAACCGTGGGCATTGCCGCGACTGGCACCCAGTCGCGCGCACGCCTGCCCCGCATCCCTGTCCTGGTGCTGGGCCTGTCACTCAGCATCTTTCTGGCGCTGACATATCTGTTGTGCGCACTGGGCCTGGCGCTGTTTCCGGATATGCCAGTCAGTCACTCATTCCTCGGCTTGTTCGTGCCGTGGTTCAAGCCGCTGGACTGGTACGATCTGCTGAATGGCCTGATCGAGGCGATCGTCGGCGGATGGTATATCGCCGCAGTGTTCGGGACGCTGTACAATTTCATTGCCTCCCGGTTCGAACGGTGAAGCCTTCCGGCGCACCTCTGCCACTTGCTACCTATTTGGGAGTACGAGCGCGCCATGCAGGTAGCTTCCACCGAAAGCCGTCAAAGGGTCGATGACATGCAGCAGCACGCCGAAGGAAACCGGTACACCTTGCGAAGCGTCTGGACCGCGCTTGTGGCGTCAGCATTCGTGTGGGTTTCGTGCGGTGCGCTCGCTGCCGATACCGGGCAAACGAAGACGGTCGGAGGTCTGACCGTCTATATCGGCGTGATGCCAGCCGAGATTGTCAAAGGTCATCCGCTTGCGCACCCCGAGGCACAGATGCACGGAGGCGCACCTACCGGGTCGCACGAGTACCATGTTGTTGTTGCCGTATTCGACGCGGCGAGCGGTGCCCGGATCACCGACGCGCGAGTCTCTGGCCGTGTCGCGGGCATCGCCCTGGCAGGGTCGTGGAAGGTGCTCGAACCCATGACCATCCAGGACGCCACGACTTACGGTAACTACTTCGATCTTTCGGACACTGGCGCCCTTACGATCAGTTTTCGGATCGAGCGGGCAGGAGCCGTCGTGGGGATGGATTTCCCGTATCGCCACTCGTGACTGACATGGACGACACAAGGCTGGGTGGCCATGCGTCTCAGGTGGGGCGCGCGAGGGGAGCGGAAACGCGGAGCCGTTTCGCCGCCGAGTACGAGAGCTACGCGGCGGCGACACCACCCTGGATCCCTCGGCTCTGGCGAACTCCTTCCGGCAAGCGGCCGATGGCAAGCCAGCGGTGAATGCTGCCCACCCGGCGGCGCGTCCGGACTGGCCTGCCGCGATCAGGCGCTATCTGGTTGCGGCGGCCATCGGCCACCTCGCATGGGAGGTCGCGCAGTTGCCGCTCTACACGCTATGGCGCAGTGCGTCGCCGAGTCTGATCGCACAGGCCGTGCTGCACTGCATTGCCGGCGACCTGGCGATCGCAACTGTCGTTCTGACGCTGGCGCTGGCAACTGTGGGAACGGCCGATTGGCCGAACCGGCGCGTATTCGCGGTTGCCGGTGTCGTCGTCGTGCTCTCGGTCGCTTACACGGCGTACAGCGAATATCTCAACACTGTGGTGCGGCAGAGCTGGGCCTACACGGACGCCATGCCGACGTTGCTGGGGATCGGTCTGTCGCCACTCGCGCAATGGGTGATCGTGCCCGTCCTGGCGCTCGCCTGGGCGTGTCGGAGCACGGTGCCTGTAGCGATCAGGCGAAGCTAACCGACCCTCACGTCGGCCGCGCGCGACCTTCGTAGAGGAAGGTGTGCGTCCGCGGTCCCGGCAGTCGCACGTTGGTCATCGCGTCGATCCGGAAGCCGCTCGCGGAGATCAAGTCGTCGATCTTCCGATTGAGGTGGCAGCCTCCCGCGACGCGGGACCACAGCGGATCGAGGCGATCCTGCCACCATGCGACGCCTGGCTCCGGTGCCCGCCCGTGCTCGACGAAGAGCAAAGCGCCGCCAGGCTTCAGCACGCGGCGGATTTCGGCGAGCGCGCGACCCGCATCCGGAATGGTGCAGAGCGTCCAGGTTGTGACCACACTGTCGAAGCTCCCTGGATCGAGGGGCAATGCCTCGGCCGACGCTTCCACCAATTCGACCGGCACGGGCGCCGCGGCGGCACGTTTCCGTGCCATGCGCAGCAGTTCGGGCGACGGTTCCAGGCCGATCACCGACCGAACCGACGGTCCGTAAAGCGGCATGTTCAGGCCGGAGCCGATCCCGATCTCCAGCACCCGCCCCTCCGCTGCGCCGATCACGCGCCGCCGGAACGGCATCAACTGCTTCTGCCGCATTGCGAGATGCAGGAGGTAGGGCAGGACGTGACGTCGATAGAAGCTCATTCGGGGATTTCCAGCCCGACGACACGGAAACGCTGAAGTCGATCGGGAGCTTATACCAACCGCCCGAATCAATGACCCTTGGTCAGCGCTCGCTTTTCCCGTCATGGCCGGGACAAGCCCGGCCATGACGGCGAGGGAGCGGCGACAAGAGTCAGCAGCAACGGCGGTTGGTATTAGATCCAGTTCTCGATTCGCGCCCCGGGCATGCTCGAGAATTCGCGCATATTGTCGGTGACGACGACCAGACCCTCGCTGCGCACGTGCGCGCCGATCAGCATGTCATAGACGCCAGCCGGGCGCCCGACCCGCTCGAGCCGGGCGCGTATCTCGCCATGATGCGCTGCAGCACGGGCGGAAAACGGCAGCACGTCGAGCCGCGCGACGAACTGCGCAATGGCTTGCATGTTGTCCGCGCGCTTTGCGGACTTCTCTGCCCCGTAATGCAATTCGCCCAGCGTGATGCTGGATATGCACTGGTCTTCGACCTCGCGGTTGAACCGTTCACGCAGCGCCGGGGGCGGTCCTTGAGGACGCAGATGCAGATATTCGTATCGAGCATGTACTCCAGCATCACAGCGGCTCACGCTGTTCGGCCGCCGGCTGCTCGCGTCCGCCCGACCGGCGTGATGATCCGGCTGTGGCCGACACTGACGATCTCGACCTGGTGCACGTCGGCCGGGAAGGCCACCGCTTTCGGCAGCCGCACCGCTTGGCTCTTGTTGGTGGTGAATACGGTGGAGCGCGTCATGGCAGGTCTTGCCTCGCCAGCACGAATGCCGGTGGAGCGCCCCGCCATTCGCTATAACGTGCGGATGGCACCGGAACCACGCGCCAACCCACTCCTGCTCGGCCATGCACAGGCTGAGGCAACGCTGCTCGAGGCGATGCGGGCCGGGCGCATGCACCACGCCTGGCTGATCACCGGACCTGATGGGGTCGGCAAGGCGACGCTCGCCTACCGGTTCGCGCGCAGGCTGCTGGCCGGCATGCCCGAGGGCGACACGCTGGCGCTGGATCCCGCGCACCCGGTGTTCCGCCGCGTCGCGTCATCGGGTCACGGTCAGCTTGGTCCACATCCCTGCTTGATAGTGGTTCGGCTGGTTGCACATGAGCAGATAGTTGCCTGGCATCAGCGTAAGCGTAAGCGAGCCAGACTTGCCGGGCGGAATGTCTGACGCCTCACCGAGGTCATTGATCCGTTTCTCGATGACCAGGCCCGTATTGTCGTCGTAAGGCAGCTTCGCCCCATTCGCCGGAGGACGGACGACGATGACCTCATGGACCACGCCCTGAGACTGATTGGTCGCATGGATCGTCACGCGCCCCGCTTTTACGCTGTCGGGTGTCGCCGTCATCTTCATACCGGTCATGTTGCTGTCGGAGGTGGCATCTTGTAGTAGCACGTTCACCACCGCGTCAGCGCGGGCGATCGGCGAAACGGCGATCAATGACAGGATAGACCCCAACCCCAGAGCTACCCTCGAAGCGTGCCTCAATTCACCCTCCATTATTCCGACGGGCGACAAAATAGCCGGCACGCATACCCTGCATGATGGCCACCACATGAAGAATCGGCAAGCGACCCTTTCGGACCAATTTCCCCCGGGAGCACCACCGCGCCGACCAAGCAGTGAGGGGCGGGGGTCGGGCCTTGTGCGCAAATCACGAACACTGGAATGAGGTGACCGCGGATAGTTGCTAAAGCCGTGTGGGCGGGGCATCTGCACCTCGTGCGTAAGTTAGGACTTTCGCAACAAAGCCAGGATGCTGATAACAAAGAGCTGTTCCGTTGCAGAATTCCGGTGCTGTGTAACCTCCCCATGATCTACGACTACGCCAGGGTATCGACGGATGGCCAGAGCGTTGCGGGCCAGGTGCGGGCGCTCAGGGCGGCCGGGTGCGGCCAGGTGTCTCGGGAGGTCGCGAGCGGCGCGAAGACCGACCGCGCGAACTTTCGCAGGGTGCTCAACCGGCTCGCCGCCGGCGACGTGCTGATAGTGACGCGGCTCGACCGGCTGGCGCGTTCGACCCGTCACCTGCTGAATACCCTCGCCAGCATTACCGATCCCAAGGCCGATTTCCGCTCCCGCACACCGCTCAGGGCACGCGGTGGCCAACCAGCTTGCCGATCGTCAGCGACCGCTCATGCGCGAAACTCAATATTCATGCCACCCGGCATCAAACCCGCCGTGCGCCCCAGAACAACGGGAACCCATCGGGAATCCCATCGACCGTGTTCTGCCAGGCCATCGGCTGATACCAGATCCCGATCGGCAGATGCGGCACGTCAATCCAGCACTGGCGCTGAATGTCGGCGGCAATTTGTTTTTGTGCCGCGAGATCCGGCGCGTCGACCCAGGCGGCGCGGAGTTCCTCGATCCGTGGGCTGTTGGTCCAGCCGAACCATGCCTTTTCGCCCGTTGTGCGCAAGAAGTGAAGCGACGGCGTCTGCATGTCGAGGCCGTTGGCGGTGGTGAACAACGCGCTCCAGCCGCCCTTGTCCACCGGCTGCTTGTTCTCCCGCCGCACGATCGCCGTGCCCCAGTCCAGCGACTGAACCTCGAGGCTCAGTCCGGCGGCCTTCAGCATTTCGGCGCCGACATCGGCCATCGCCTTGCGATAGTGTGGATCGTTCGGCGCGAGCAGGACGGTCGTCTCGTTGTTATAGCCAGCTTCCTTGATCGCCGCGCGGACCTTGGCCAGGTCACGCGGGCTGTTCAGCACCTCCATGCCCGCGTCGGATGCCATGTCGGTGCCCGGCGTGAAAATCCCCACGCCGGAGCGCCACATGGATGGATCCTCGCCAGCGATGGCAATCATGTAATCCGACTGCACCACCGCGCCCAGCATCGCGCGGCGGATGGCCGCGTTGTTGAACGGCGGTTGCAGGTTGTTCATTTTCATGAATCCGAGCGTGCCGTTCCGGTCCTTGATCTCCACCCGCACCTTGCCGGTTCGTTTCAGGACCGGGAGCAGGTCCGCCGTCGGCAGTTCCCACCAGTCCATCTCCCCGGATCGCATGGCGCTGGCCGAGGTGCCGTCATCGGGACTGGTGTGCCACTCCACCCGCTCGAAATGCACGACCTTTCCGCCGGCGGTCCAGCCCGTGCTGATCTCCTGCCTCGGGTGATAGCGGTCGAATTTCGTATAGACGGCGAGGGAGCCGGACACCCACTCATCGGCCTTGAAACGAAACGGCCCGCTGCCGACCATTTCGGTGACCGCCTTGAACGGATCCGTGTTGGCCAATCGTTCCGGCATCATCGCGCACATCGGCGTGGAAATCTTGCCAAGCGCGTAGGGGAGCATCCGGAACGGCTTCTTCAGGCGGAACTGTATCGTCCGGTCGTCGATCGCGGCCAGCTCATCGGTCCGGGCCATCAGCAGGCCGCCGACGCCGTCGCGCGGAGCCCAGCGGCGGATCGAGGCGATACAATCGCGGGCGAGGACCTTTTCGCCGTCGTGCCAGAGCAGCCCTTCGCGCAGCGTCAGCTTCCAACGCTTTCCGTCATCCTCGACGGAGAAGCCTTCCAGCATCTGCGGCTGCATCTGATACTCGCTGTCCATGCCGAACAGCGTATCGAACACCATGTAGCCGTGATTGCGGGCGGTGTAGACGGTGGTGACGATCGGATCGAGGATGGTCAGATCGGACTGCGGAATGAACTTCAGTGCCGCGTTGGCCGCGCCTCGTGAGACCGACGGCGCGGCCAGCAAAGCGGCAACACCAGCTGTGAACGTGCGACGCCGAATCATGGATCAGGTCCTCCTCTTTTTTTGGCTTAGGCGGGTGCTGTTGCGCCAGCCCGTCCTCGCTTTGCACTTCGTCAAGCCGCGATGCCGTTCGCTCGAACATCCTGACATTCTCACCGCGCCTGTAAAGCTGGTCCGACCCCGAGCAGCGGGGCGGGTTTTACGACCATGGTCTCGCTGGTGGTTGGCATCGATCAGCACCTGGGCGCCACCTGAACGGCTTACCCAGCACGGCGATCGCGTGATGTATCCGCGCGCATGCGCCGTGCCCCGTCATTCGCTATAACACGCGGATGGCACCGGAACCACGCGCCAACCCACTCCTGCTCGGCCATGCACAGGCCGAGGCAACACTGCTCGAGGCAATGCGGGCCGGGCGCATGCACCATGCCTGGCTGATCACCGGGCCCGACGGGGTCGGCAAGGCGACCCTCGCCTACCGGTTCGCGCGCCGGCTGCTCGCCGGCATGCCCGAGGGCGACACGCTGGCGCTGGATCCCACGCACCCGGTGTTCCGTCGCGTCGCGGCCGGCTCGCATGCCGACCTGCTGACCGTAGAACGCGCCTACGACGACAAGCGCAAGCGCATGCGCACGCAGATCGCCGTGGATGACGTCCGGCGGATCAGCAACTTCATGAGCCTCACCCCCGCCGAGGGCGGCTGGCGGGTGGTGGTCGTGGACGGGGCGGAGGAGCTGAACCAGGCCTCGGCCAACGCGCTGCTGAAGGTGCTGGAGGAGCCGCCGCCGCGGGCGGTGCTGCTGCTGGTCTGTACGGCGCCCGGCCGGCTGCTGCCCACGATCAGGAGCCGCTGCCGGCGGCTGCGCCTGGACCCGCTCGACCAGCAGGCGATGGAGCGGCTGCTGGCGACCTACCTGCCGGACCTGTCCGCGGACAAACGCGGCCGGCTGGTGACAGTCGCCGAAGGCTCGCCCGGGCGCGCCCTGCTGCTGGCGCAGGAGGAAGGGCTGGCGATCGCCGGCCTGGTGGATGAGGTGCTGGCCGCGTTGCCCGGGCTGAAGCCCGCGCGCGCCTATGCGGTGGCGGACACGCTGGGGCGCGGGGACAACGCGTTCTCCAACTTCATGGACCTGCTGCGGGCGGGCATCGCCTCCGCCGTGCGCGACGTGGTGCGCGGGCGGGCCGATCCGGAGCAGTCGCGGCTGGTTGCCTTGCGTCCCCTTGATGCCTGGGGCGACGTGTGGCACGCGCTGACGCGGCTGCAGGACGAGACCGAACGGTTCGCCCTGGACAAGCGCCAGGCGATCGTGGCGGGGCTCGGGATGCTCAGCGGAAACATGTCATGACCAAGCGGTTCTACATCACGACGCCGATCTATTACGTGAACGGCGCGCCGCATATCGGCCACGCCTACACC
>JBGPND010000072.1:0-22336 GCA_041487355.1 Acetobacteraceae bacterium
CCATCCTTGACCGCGCCTGCGCGCGGCACCACGAGGTGATCAGGCCGGGACGGAGAAACGGCCCTCAGCCGAACCGAGAAACATCCATGGGCCGACAGACCTCAGTCGTTATTGCCCACACCAAACAGCGAGGAGGCAAATTTTCTGTCTGGGATTGATCGGTCCTCGTCAGAAACCACGCGGCAGGTCGATCGTCGAGCCCCGGTTGTTGCCATCCTTTGTTCCGGGCAATATGCCGCAGCTGGTAAGCCACGCCGATCCGGCGCGGTGCCGTCGCGCGCTTTCGCAGGCATGCGTGCACCTGGGCCTGAGCGTCCTCGATCGTCGCAAATGAACGGATCTTGGTTCGTCCCATTGTGCCAATCCGGCCATAGTTCATTTCCACCAACCACGCGCCCGTTATCAATGGTCTGAAATATCCGGAGCAGGTCGGCCCCGTGCACGCCGACCCGTCGCCGGTCACCCGAACTCGCAGAGCCCCACGGCTCCACTGAAAAACCGGTGGGGTTTCCGTCGAGCCAGCTGATCACTTGAAGCACTCTGGAAGGCCGACATGCAAACTCTTCGATTCAGTGCGGAGAGGCGGCGGGCGGCCCGACGAGGTCGCCCGCCGCGTGCATTATGGATGTTCAGCGCGCGCTGCGGCTGGCCGCCCGTTTCAGCTCCTATTCTCGCGTGTCTCCTCCTTGACGAGCTCGCCAAGCAAACGATTCTGCTGCTCCAGCAGATGCGCCAGCCGCTTGCAGCACTCATCGTCGCCACCGGGATGCCCGCCACCGGGCGGTGGCGGCTTCAGCCAACCGTCGACGTATTTCGACAGCACGGTCTCACGCGTCACCGGCTCCTTGTCGTGGCTATGCCCTGTGGCACGGAAGGTAAACACATAGCTGCCTGCCACTGCTGTCTTGGTGAACAGCCCGGCATATTCGCCGTCGTTCGCAGCGCCATCCTGGTGCGCGCCATCGTCCGCCAGCGTCAGATGCCAGCTTTGCCCGCCTGGTGCCACCGCATCGACCGTGACGGTGCAGCCGGTGACCGGCAATCCCGCCTCGCTCACCACGCCGGTCAGCAGGATCGGCTGGCCGACCTGCGCCGGCCCCGGCGTCACATAGGCCTGCAGCCGGAAGTTGGATCCCGCGCCGATCGCGATCCCGTATTCGATCGGGTCTTTGGTCTCCTTGCAGTCGCCGGGCCTGAAACCGAGTTGCTTGCTGTCGCCGCGCTTCGGATTGCCGCGGCAGGCGCGGCCGTCGTGATGGATGATCACATTCCAGCGCCCGGCATAGCGGTCCGGCTCGCCCGGCGGCAGCCGGAAATCGAGGAAGCGCGACGTATTGGTGAAGCCGCTGCGCAACTGGAACCCCGGCGGCACGAAGTTGGCATCGACGACTTCACCCTTCGGGCTTTGTAGGAAGAATGGCAGGCGTATGCCCTTGAGGTCGTAGATCACCACCATGGCACCCATGTCGCCGCGCAGCAGGTCGAACTCGATCACGTGGGTCTGGCCTGGATAGATCAGGTAGTCCGGGTCGCTGATGGTCGCGAAGTCGACCATATCCATGTATATCTGCGTGTAGTACTTCATGAGCTGATAGCCGACCTTGGGCGAGGTTGGATCGGCTACGAGGAACTGGCCTCCCGCGCCGCTTGACAGCGCGGCAAGCTGGTTGAGGTCGATGTCCTGCCCGGTGCCCAGGCCGACCGCGAACACCTTCACGTCGCCTGGCGGGGCGAACGCGTTGGTCGCGACGGTGGCCGGCGGCGGGGTCGGATTGGCCGCCTGGATTCCGGTCACTGTGTAGAATTTGTTGTCGTCCGGATTGAGAAAGGCGGTGTTGTCCAGGCCATCGGTCAGCACGATCATCGACTTGCTCAGCGTCGCGGGCACGGGCCCGACTCGCGGCACCTGGAACTGTTTCAACCCGACCATGGCGCCGGCGGCGATCGCGGTGTTGCCACCGGGGACGAGCGTGGTGGTGTTGATTTGCCCAGCAATCGTTGCCTGATTCGCCGCGGTCACCTCCTGCATGGCCTCGAAGCTGTCGGCCGTGGTGCTGAACCGCGTGACACCGACCCGGTTCCCCAGGTCAGGCGGGATGAGCTGCACCAGAAGCTGCCCTGCCTGCACGGCGGCATCGACCTTATGGCCGCCGCCAGGAATCGCGTCGCCCATGCTGCCCGACTTGTCGAACACGGCTGCGACATCCACCACGTTGCCCGCGACAATGTTGGCGGCAAGGGCAAAGGGGAACGTGGCCGGCGCGGCCGGATCGTTGTGGTTGCCAATCGTCAGCGTGGCATTCGCCGGTCCGAGCCCGTGCGCGGGATCGGCGAAGAACACCACCGCGACCTGCACCTCGCCAGGACCGGCCGCACCGCCGCAGGGTTGCACCGGCAGCACGGGACCGAAGGCCAGCGACGCCACCACATCGGTAATGGAGTTCGATGGTTTCATGATGCCGAACAGCGCGGCATCCGGCCCGGTCAGGCTGGCGGTGAAGGTCAGCGGTCCGTCGCCGGTATTGGTTGCCGTGATGAAGCGCACCATCCGGTAGCTCTGACGCACATCGGTGAAGGCCGGGAACGGGGCAGGCGGTACACCGATCACCGCATTGGGAATGCATCCCTCGCCCTGCAGCGTCACGAAGTGATTGCCGCCTGGCAGGCCGGAGACGGTAACGGTCTGCGGTGCCGCGGCGCCGTCGATCTGCGGCGCGAACGTCACCGCGATTGGTTGCGACTGTCCGCATGTCAGCATGCCATTGAAGCCGGTCCACTGGAACGGCGAGCCGAGCGGAGCGCCAGCCACGGTGATCGCGATCGGTACGTCGCCGTTGTTGGTGATGACGATGTTGTCCGGACCAGCCACGGTGCCGACCAGGATGTGGCCAAAGTTGATGCCCGCGGGCAGCGCGGTGAAGCTGGGCTGCGCCTGCACCGCTTTGCCCGAACAGGTCAGCTTGCTGTCCCCCTTGGCGGGGTTGCGGGTAATCGGCAGATCGACGTTGTTGAAGCTGCCGATGGCGCCTGGGGCGAACGTGACGGTCACCGTCATGCTGTGGCCGGCGTCGAGGTCGGCCGGGAACGGCTGGCTCTGCGCAGTGACGGAATACGGCGCGACCGCGGCGATGTTCGAGATGTCGATGCAATCGTTGCCGTTGTTCACCAGTTTAAACGTTCGCGTCGAGGGTGGCTGCGGACAGCCGCCCAGCTTCACGTCCGGAAAGGTCTGACTGCTGCTTGGTTGCACCTGCAACTGGCCCGATGGGAACGGCGAGGGACCGGCGATGATCGAGCCGCCTTGCTTGATCTGGACGGCGCTGGCGGTTGCCTCGCCGATGATCTGGCCGGTTGGGATGAAGGGCGGCGGGCCTGGGCAGATCACGGTGCCTTTGTCGCTGCGCAGAATTGCCAGACCGGCGAGACCGGACGAAGTGGACGCGCCAATCAGGCAAGCCGCGCCGTTGCCCTGGCTGTTCTGCACGAACGGCAGCGAGTCCGAACTGTCGGCGAGGACCTGGAGCACCAGTAGCGTCGTCAGGCTCGCTGCGGTGAAATCAATCATCACCATCGAGCGGGTGCCGAGCCCCTGATTGGTGTCTATCGTCAGCACGGCCATGAAATTGCCGGTGCCGAAGAACTTGTGCCGCACTTCCTGGCTGAGCCCGGGCGTGAAGAAAGTCGACCCGTTCGGGCCGGTCACGGTCAGCGTGCCGTTGTTGTAGCTGGCGGACTTGCCGCCGCCGGGCGCTTCGTTGAAATTGTTCCAGACACCCTGCGTAGCATTGACGAACAGGCCAGGCTGGATGGATAGCGGTGTGCAAGCCATTGCCTCTGTTCCTTCTGTGGATTGTTCCGGCGGAAGTTAGGTGTCAGGCCGCCTCTGAAAGCATGGCCGCCACGGCGATGAACGTTTGCCATGATGCTTATAAATCAGAATGATCCGCTTCCGTGTGAGCTGGCTCACACGACACAGCTATTTGGGTGAAGCAACCGAACTGCACGGCGATCCTCCGCTCGCACGCACGCTTGACAGCCAAGCCCAGCACGAGGTCGGTACCATCCGTGAGAGCAAGGACATGGACAATCCACCCCATTGCACGAAGCACTAAAGATAAGCGTCAATAATCGTGCATGGCTGGCGCTCGGCCAGCCTGCAGCGCGTGTGGTCCACCTTAAGCCCACAATATCACACTATCACAGAGCAATGGTCAGGCTATCCCAGGTGCAACTGGACGAACTCGTCCGGCGCCATGCACTGTTCCGTGATTCCCGGTCCGGCCGGCGGGCGGTGGTCAGCGGCTACGACCTGTCGGGCCTCGCCTTGATCGGCAGCGACCTGTCGCACGCGGATCTCACCGGTTCGTCCTTCTACGGTGCAAACCTGCGGGGCTGCAGGTTCGACTGTGCGACCCTGTTCGCCTGCGACTTCCGACACGCCGACCTGGAAAATGCCAGCCTGGTCCGGGCTGACTTTTCCGAAGCGGTCATGCGGGGGTGCAAGCTTGTCCGCGCCCATCTCCGCGGCGCCAATTTCGCCGGATCCAACCTGGAGGGCGCCGATTTCGCCCAGGCCGACACGCGTGATGCCTGTGTTCGCGGGGCGGTGATCGCAGGCACCAGGTTCGACTATGCCAATCTGGCCGGAGCCGACCTTCAGGACGTACTGTCCGACAAGCCGAGCGGACGCTTGCTGGCCGAGCTGAACCTGAGCCTCGAAGAGCTGTTGCGCCTCCATCTGTCGTTCATCGACAGCCGTGGCGCCGCGGGTGCGGCGCTTGACCTGAGCGGCTTCGACCTGCGGGGATCGGGATCGTTCGCGGGAGCCTGCCTCACGATGTTCAGGGCGCAGCAGGCGGTGTTCTATGGACTGGATCTGTCACACACCGCCCTGCAGGCAGCCAGGTGCGCGGGAGCCAATTTCCGTGACTGCCGGCTCGATCGAGCGGACATGCGGGGCATCGCGCTGTCCGGGGCGAGCCTGAACAATGCATCCCTGCGGGACGTGAGCCTGCGTGCCCTGTTGATCGACGACACGCACCGCATGCAGTCGGATCATTCGAACGCGAATTTGCGCAATGCCGACCTGAGGGGTGCCGACCTGCGCGGCGTGCTGTTGGCTGGCGCCGATCTGACGGATGTCGATCTGGCTGGAGCGAAGCTGTCCGCCTGCAAGGTATCCAGCGAGCAGCTTGGCGCAGCCAGGAACGCCAATGAAGTCGTCGGCGTGTGACGTCCGGGCTACGCCTGCGTTGTGCTGCAAGCGTCGATGGTCATTCCGGCAGGCGGGTGGACTGCCAGGTTACCATCTGCCACTGGCCACTCTTGTTGGCATAGACATCGGTGAACCGGACGGCAAAGGCGTTGGGTTTTCCGTTGGAGGTGACGCGGATACGGGCCGATCCGGTCAGCACCACGACATTGCCGAAGTCCTGCGCCTTCACGTCGAATGGTTCGACCGCGGCATAGACGGTTGTCCCGGATTCCATGGCGCCGATCAGGCTCTGCTTCGTGTCGATCCGTGCCGATGAGTGGGTGTAGACCAGATCGTCGGACAACACCGAATTCAGCGTGGCGATATCCTTTTGCGCCATCGCGGTCATGCGCTGTCTGTCGAGGTCGATAATCTTTTGCGCATTGTCAGCCATTCGTCTTCCTCCTCCTGTTTGCGACGGTTGACGGTATTCCAACCATCCGGCCGCGTCACACCCTCCGGTTCCGGCTTGCACCTGTGCTGCCGGATTGCTCACGCTCCGAAACGGGAAAATTGCGCCGATTGCTGGCCGGCAATGCGGCCGAACACCACGCCGGCGACCAATCCGGTCCCACTGCCGTAATTGTGGAAATAGAGCCCACCCAGGATCTCGCCCGCGGCATACAGGCCAGGGATCGGTGCACCGGAGGTGTCCTCCACCTCGGCTGCTGTCGTCGTCTTCAGGCCGCCGAAGGTGAAGGTCACGCCGGCCGTCACGCCGTAGGCATGGTATGGCGGAGTGTCGAGCGTCTGCGCCCAGTTGGTCTTGTCGACGGCGAGCCCGAAGGTGCGCAGCCCATCATGGATGTTCGGATTGAATGGCACATCCGGGCGCTGTGCCGCGTTGTACTGACGGAGCGTCTCCAGCACCGCCTTGGCGTCCACCCCCGTCAGCTTCGGCGCCAGTTCCTCGAGCGTGTTCGCCTGCTCCTTGGTGATCCGCGCGATGCGGTATTCCTCGCGCAGCAGATGGACGATCTTCTGGTCGAAGATCTGCCAGGCGAACAGGCCCGGCTGCTTCATCACCTCGTGGCCGTACTTGGCGTAAGTGTAGCTGTGGAAATCCAGCCCCTCGTCCAGGAAACGCTCGCCGCGCGCATTCACCAGCACGCCGAACGGATAGTTGTGCTTCTGGAACCGGTCGCCGACGGTGAGGTCGCCATAAGGCGGCGCGTTCATGTCCCACTGCACGGCATGCGCGCCGGACCAGTGGCCCGCGACCGCGGCGCCGATGTCGATCGCCATGCGATGGCCGATGCCGGTGTTGTATTTCGTGCCGCGAACCTTGGCCAAATCCCAGTTGGGGCCGAGATAGCGGGCCCGCATTTCGGCATTTGATTCGAATCCGCCGCAGGCCAGCACCACCGCCTTGGCGCGCAGATCGTATTGCCGGAACCGGTGCCGCACACGCACGCCCTCGATGCGCGCATCGCCGCGCAGCAGGGCGGCCGCGGTCGTGTCGTACAGCACGGGAATGCCGACGCGTTCCAGCTTGTCGTGCAGCGTCGCGACGAGATGCTGGCCGCCGCCCAGGATGTGGCACGCCAGGCCGCCCCAGAACTTGAACTTGCCGTCGACCTTGAACGCCTGCCGCCCGAGCGCCGGCTGAAAGCGCACGCCGTGCCCGCGGAGCCACAGACCGGCTTCGAAGCTGTTGCCGATCAGTACCTCGGTCAGCTCCGGATCGCAGCGATACTCGGTCAGCCGACCCATGTCGTCGAAATACTGGCCTTCGGTGTAGCTGCCGAAGTCGATATTCGCGAGATCGAGGTCGGCGATGTCCGGCGCGAGCCGCAGCAGATCGTCGACGCCGGAATACTGGAATCGGAAAGCACCGCCGGTGAACGCGGAGTTGCCGCCGCGCGCCTCCTTCGGTGCCGTCTCGATCATCGCGACCGACGCACCCGCCTCGTGCGCCGACAGCGCGGCATTGGCCGCGGCATTGCCGGCACCGATTACCAGCACGTCGACCTTGCCAAGTTCCGCAGGTGTCATGCGCCGTTACCTCCGATTGCCGGTATCATCACTTCAGGATGCCCGGCAGGTCCAGCCCATGCTCGCGGCGCACGCACGGTCCGGACATTGCTGATCGGTGGCAACACGGCTTTGGCCACGTCGCCCTTACGGTTCGAGCCGAACGTCCAGCAGTGCGAGGTGTCCCTGCTCGACCGCGGCGATGGCGCGGCGGATTGCCGGTGCCAGTTGGCCTGGATCGGTCACGCACTCGCCATGTGCGCCAAAGGCGGGCGCAATCGCCGCGTAATCGGGCGTCGGCTCGATCACGCGGCCATAGGGGTTGTTGTCACGCAGGGCGTAACCGGAGGGGAAATACTTGTACAGATTCCATTCCTGCGAGACATAGCCCTGATTGTTGCAGATGATCACCAGAATCGGCACGCCGTATTGCTGCGCAAACCCCAGGCAGGCCGGCACCGGATTGTAGTTGAATGCTCCGTCGCCGATGACACAGACGACAATGTCCTTGGGCCTTGCCAGCTTGACGCCGAGCGCTGTCGGCAGCCCGGTGCCGAGCGCACCTGCCCAACCGCGGAAATGACTGAAAGCCCGTTCGCGGAACAGGTGCCGGATCATCGCAGGCACCTGGGCGATGATTTCGTCGACGATCACCGATCGGTCGGGCAGCAGCCTGTGCAACGTGTCGAACAGCAGGGCGGCATGAATCCGCTCACCGGCGCGGACCGTTTCGCGTTCCTTCGCCGCCTCGACCTGGTTCGAGCCGTTGTGCGCATGCCAGCGGGCGGTGCGGGCGGCCACGCGATCGGCTTCCTCCGCCGAGGTTGCGCGCGCCCGCAGCAGCGCGGCCAGTTGCGCGAGATTGCTGCCAACATCGCCGGCGATGCAGTAATCGGTGCGGAAGCCCCAGTACGGCGCGCGCGGCCGCAGCGGGTCCTCCTCGATTTGGATGACCGAGCAATCCTCCGGCAGCGGCGTCTCCTGTGGATGCCAGGGACCATGCGCGCCGACGACAAGGATGCAATCGGCGTCTTTCAGGTGCGCCTCGATGGGATCGGTCGCATAGAGCGGATGCGCACGCGGGAAGTTCACGTACATCGGCATCCAGTATTCGAACACGGGCGAGCCGATGTGCTCGGCAATCGCCACCAGCGCCGCCTGATCCTGCGGCGTGCGCGCCGCATGTTCGGTGACGATGAGCGGCGAGCGGCTGCGCATCAGAAGCTCTGCCACTTCCTGCAGGCTCTCGGTCGGCGCGACCAGCGGCGAGGCCTTGGTCTTGTTGCCGCGCGGTTCCTCCACCTGGCTCATCAGGATGTCGAACGGTACCGCCAGCAGCGTCGGGCCACGCGGCACGCTTTCGGCGAAGTACCACGCGCGGCGTACATCGGCCGCCAGATCGCCGCCGGTCTTTACCTCCTTCCCCCATTTCGTCACGGTTTCGCTGTTGCGCACCGGACCGGCGAGATCGACCAGCAAGGTCGGCCATTCCGGCCCCGGATCGAGGCCGGGCACCGCGCCATGAGTCAGTGTATCAGGCGCCACGATGACCATCGGAATATGTTCGTGGAAGGCCGAGCGGATTGCCATCGCGCCGTGCAGCACGCCGAGCCCGGTGGGCAGCAGCACGGCCTGCGCCCGGCCGGTCGCCTTATAGTAGCCGGACGCCAGACCGACCGCGAGAATCTCGTGTCGGCAATTGAGGTATTTCGGCGTCTCGACATTTGTCGTCGCCTGACGCTTGGCGAGCGCTTCCCACAACGGTGCCCACGCCGCGATGGGCGAGCAGAAGATGTAGTCGGTCCCTTGTGTCCGAAACAGCTCGAGCAGGGCTTCCGCCCCGTTCACGGTCCCCGTTTGGGTCATTGCTCCCTCCGCATCACAGGCGGCACGTCATGTTCGCTATTGTGCCTGGACGGGTGAGGCTTGAACAGAAGCGGCCTGCTGGCGGAGGACGTGCTTGACGGACCAATCGTTCGTACCTGCATTATCCGGCGCGCGGCAAGGAGGCGCATGATGGTCCATCCGATGCACGGTCCCAATCGCTTCAAGCTGGGGATTTTCTCTGCCAATGCCGATGGCGGCCTGACGCTGACCCGCGCGCCCGAACGCTGGCCGGCGCGCTGGAATGAGGTGGTGGAGGTCGCGCAGATGGCCGACCGCGCCGGTATCGAGTTCTTCCTGCCGATCGCGCGCTGGAAGGGCTTCGGCGGCGAGGTAAACAACCGGGAATGGAGTTTCGAGACTCTCACCTATGCCGCGGCGCTTGCCGGCTTCACCCGGCGCATTGCGCTGTTCTCCACGGTGCATGTGCCGATGGTGCATCCGGTGTTCGCTGCCAAGGCACTGACGACGGTCGATCATGCGTCGGGCGGCCGGGCAGGGCTCAATATCGTGTGCGGCTTGAGCCCGCAGGAGTTCGAGCTGTTCGGCCTGACGATGATCGAGGACCGCTATTCGCAGGGTTTCGAATGGGCCGAGATCATGGAGCGCATCTTTGCCGGCGGTCCGCCGTTCGACTACGAAGGCAGGTTCTATCGGCTGAAGAACGTTTCCGGCCAGCCTGTGCCGCTGCAGCGGCCGCGCCCGGTGACGCTGAATGCCGCATTCTCGCCGGTGGGACGGGATTTCGCGGCGAAGACGGCGGACTTCCTGTTCACGACATTCGTCGACATCGAGGGCGGGCGCCCGCATATCGCCGACATGGCGGCACGTGCGCGCGCGGTCGGGCGTGAGGTCGGAGTCTACACGACGTGCCATGTCGTGTGCCGGCCGACGCAGACGGAGGCCGAGGACTATTACGAGCACTACGCCGTGCGCATGGAGGATACCGCGAGCGTGGATTTCTACATGGGTGCCAAGGAGAAATTCTCGTCCTCGCATGAGCCTGCGGCATACCGGCTGCACCGCAAGCGGTTTGTCGGCGGCGCCGGCACCTATCCGCTGATCGGCACGCCGCGCCGGATTGCCGAGGAAATGGTGCGGATGAGCGAAGTCGGCTTCGCCGGCACCACGGTCTCGTTCGTGAACTTCAGGAATGAGCTGCCGTATTTCATCGAGACGGTGCTGCCGCTGCTGCGCGAGGCGGGTCTGCGGCAGGCGTAGCGGCAAGCTCGACCTCGTCAGGGAACGGTTGCCATTCCGTCACCGGATCGTCCGGCGGCACCGCCGCAAGGAGCCGGCGCGTATAGGGATGTCGGGATGACGCGAATACGTCTTCCGTCGGTCCTTGCTCGACGATCGCGCCGTGATGCATCACCAGCACGCGACTGCACAGATGCCGGACCACCGACAGGTCGTGCGAGATGAACAACAGTGCGATGCCGCGTTCCGCCCGCAGGCGCTGCAGCAGTGCCAGCAACTGCGCCTGCACCGACACGTCGAGTCCCGACACGATCTCGTCCGCCACGAGCAGGCGCGGCACCGCGCACAGCGCACGGGCGATGTTGACGCGCTGACGTTGTCCGCCGGAGAGTTGTGCGGGGTAGCGGTCCAGCATTTCGCCGCCAAGCCCGACCTCGGCCAGCAATTCGCATCCGCGTTCCATGCGTTGCGCACGGTCGACCGGCCGGCGGCCGGCCTGCAGCACCTGCGTGACGATATCGCCGATCAGGCGACGTGGATTCAACGCCGACTGCGGGTCCTGAAACACCATCTGCGCCCAATGCAACCGGTGTCGCGCATCGGCAGGGGAGGCGCGGGTGATGTCGCGGCCGCCTAACACGATGCGTCCCGTCGAGGCACGTTCGAGTCCCATGACCAGCCGCGCCAATGTGCTTTTGCCGCTGCCGCTCTCGCCGACCAAGCCGACGAATTCCCCCGCGCCGATCTCGAAGGTTGTGTCACGCACCGCCCACATTGCGCTCGATCTCCGGAACGGCCGACCGCCGATGCGGAAGCGCTTTCCGGCATGATCGAGCCGCAGCAGCGTGTCGCCGGCGTTGGCTGGCGGCACGATTGCGTGGTTCGGCGGCTCGATCCCAGCCGTATTGTCGGAATGCAGGCATGCGACGATGCGTGATTGCCCCGTTGTCCGGTCGGGCGGATCGACTGTCCGGCAGTCCGCTTCGGCAACCGGGCAGCGCGGTGCAAAGCGACAGCCGCGCATGTCTGCCAACGCCGCGAGACCGGGCATCCGATCCGGCAAGGCGAACAAGGTCCGGCGGGAGCCGGTCATCGCCGGTGCGGCGAGTTGCAGGCACCGCGTATAGGGATGCGCCGGTGTCGCAAGCAGCGACGCGGCAGGGCCGCGCTCCACGGCTCGGCCAGCATAGAGCACGATGATCTCATCGCAGATGCGTGACGCCAGCCTGAGATCATGCGTGATGAACAACACGGACGTGCCTTCGTGCCGCTGCAACTCGGCGATCAATTGGACGATGCGCGCCTGGATGGTCACGTCCAGCGCCGTCGTCGGTTCATCGGCAACGACGAGGCGTGGGCGCCCGGCGAACGCCAGGGCGATCAGCACACGCTGACACATGCCACCGGAGAGCTGATGCGGGTAGCGGCGAAGCAGCGCCGCGCCGTCCGGAAGATGCACTTCGTCAAGCAATTGCAGCGCTCTCTCCCGACGTTTGCGGCGCGATGCGATGCCGAGGCGCTTGAGGTGTTCGCTGAATTGCGCGCCGATCGTCATCGCCGGATTAAGTGCCGTCATCGGTTCCTGCGGTACGAAAGCGATATCGCGGCCGAGCAGCGCGCGCCGGCGTGCCGGTGTCAGATGCACCAGGTCCTCGCCTCCGAGGTGGAGCGTGCCGCCGGTTATGGCGAATCCCGCTGGCAATGCCTGCGCGATGGCACGGCCGATCATCGACTTGCCGGCGCCCGATTCGCCTACGACGCCAAGGATGCGACCCGGCGCGAGGCTGAAGGAGACCCGCCTGATCACCTCGATGTGCCGTCCGCCGAACGCGGCGCCGACGGTGAGATCTGCCGCATCGAGGATGGTCAGGCGCTCCTCGCGGCGCCGAGCCGCACGTCGAGTGTCCGGCGCAGTCCGTCTCCGAGCAGGTTGAAGCCGGTCACTGTCAGGAAGATTGCCGCCATCGGCACCAACAATGTCCATGGCGCCTGTGCGAAGCTGGTCCGCGCATCGGCGATCATCTGTCCCCAGGCGGCCTGGTCGGCCGACACGCCGAGCCCGACGAAGGACAGTACCGCCTCGACGATTACCGCGATACCCATCTCCAGGCTGAGCAACGTAATCAGCAGCGGCAGTGTCGCCGGCAGGATTTCGCGTGTCAGCGTCTGCAGATGCGTGAAGCCGGCGAGGCGCGCCGCCGCGACATAATCGCGCCGTGTCGTCACCAGCACCTCGGCGCGCAGCACGCGACAGAAGCGTGTCCAGTCCACCAGAACGATGGCCAGCACCACCTTGTCGGCGCCGGTACCCAACCCGACCATGAGGATCAGGCTGAGAATGACCGGCGGGAACGACATCCACACCTCGACCGCTCGGCCGATCAGCCAATCGACGAAGCCGCCGAAATAGCCGGCGATGTGCGCGAGCACTGCGCCGAGCAGGGCCGCGCCGCAGGCAGCGGTGATGGCGACGATCAGCGCCAGCCTTGCGCCGAACAGCAGGCGTGCGAGCTCATCGCGTCCCAGGCTGTCGGTGCCGAGCGGGAAGGCTGCATCGCCACCATGCTCCCAGGCAGGCGGCAGCAGGATGCTGAGCAGGTCCTGATCCCCAGGATCGTGCCGTGCCAGTAACGGCGCGAACAGCGCGCACAGTGCAACGAGCAGGATCAGCGCGGCGCCGACCAGGACACGGCCGGAGCGCAGCAGGCGAGGCGCGGTCATGCTCCGCGCAACCGCGGATTGAGGATCAGCACCAGCGCATCCACGGCCATGCCGATCAGCAGCACCACGATGCAGTAGGTCAACCCGACGGTCTGTATGATCGGCAGGTCCGCGTTGCGCACCGCGTCCACCATCAGATTGCCGAGGCCGGGATAGGAGTAGATGACCTCCACCAGCAACGTGCCGCCGAACAGGAAGCCGAACTGTACGCCCATCAGAGTAAGCGTCGGCAGGATGGCGTTCGGCAGCGCATGCATGACCAGGATGCGCCACTCGCCGATGCCCCGCAGCCGTGCCTGCCTGATGTAGTCCTCCTGGTACACGTCGAGCAGGCTCGATCGCAGCACGCGCATGATGGCGGGCGAGAATGCGATGCCGAGCGCAGTGGCCGGCAAAGCGAGATGTGTCAAAGCGCTGACGAACGCGTCCGGCTGGCCGGCCAGGAGTGTGTCGAGCAGCAGGAATCCGGTGACCGACGCCACGCTGAACTGCGGTCCGAGCTGGCCGATGAACGGCAGCACTGGCAGCAGGACGCCGAACAGCAGAATGAACAGCAGCGCCCAGAGGAACTCCGGCACCGACAGCAGAACGGTCGTGCCGAGATCGCCCAGCGCCTCCGCCGGTCGTCCGCGCACGTGGAACAGCAGCAGCCCGCCGCCAAGCCCGAGAGCGCTGGCGATCAGCATCGCGCCCAGTGCGAGCTGGAGGGTCGCGGGGAGGGCTGTCGTCACCAGGTGTGCGGCGTCCCGACGCAACTGAATCGATCGGCCGAAGTCGCCATGCAATGCGTCGCGCAGCCAGATCGCGTATTGCACCGGCAACGGCTTGTCCAGGCCCATCTCGCGCCGCTTGGCTTCGACATCCTCGATCGTCGCGTTGGGTGGCATCGACATCGCCGCGGGATCGACTGGCAGAAGGCGCAGCGCGACGAACAGGAGGATCGAGACTGTGAGCAGAATGGGGACCGCCATCAGCACGCGCCGGCCAAGCAGGAGCAAGATGGTGGTCATGCGGCTTAGGTTGTCATTGCGAGGAGCATAGCGACGCGGCAATCTCGATCCGCACGAGATTGCCGCGTCGCTGCGCTCCTCGCAATGACACTGGGTTCACGTCCAGCGCATGGTCTGCGCGAGCACCCAGCCATTGGCGTACTTCGTCACCGCCAGGTTCTTCTGCCGCACGACGGTCTGCACGCTTTGCACCAGCGGGATCTTCGCGCCGGTCTCGATGGCTTCCCGGTCGATCGCCTTCCATCCGGCGAATCGCTTGTCGGTGTCGGCAACGTTGAACAGATCGATCACCTTCTGCCCGATCGCCATGTCCTGCCACGGCGAGAACGGCAGCTTCGGATTGAGCATGTAGCCGACGAAGATCTCGGGATCGCCGGTGGCATTGTCGAAGCTGTAGAGTGTCGCTTCCGGCAGCTTATGGCCGCGGTTCAGTTCGAAATACTTGGGGTATTCGATTACCTGCAGGTCGGCCTCGATGCCGACGCGCTTCCACATCTGCGCGATGGCGCGGGCGATGTCGTAGTCGCTGGGGAACTGTCCGTTGGTGGTGGCAAAGCCGATCTTCACCGGCTTCTCCGGACTGAAGCTTGACTTCGCCAGCAACTGCTTCGCCAGATCGGGATCGTATTTGAAGGTGAAGTCAGCCATGTAGCCCGGAGTGCCGGGTGTCGCGAGCTGCGACAGCGGCACCGCGGCGTTGTTGTAGAAGGCCCGCGAGAGGGCCGCCTTGTCGATCGCATGATGCGCGGCCAGCCGTACATTGACATCCTCGAAGCCCAGGTCGTTGCGGACCTGCAGCAGGATGATCCGCGTGATCGGATCGAGCTCGGCCGCGAGCTTCGGCTCGCCCTGCAGGCGGACCGCCTCGCGCACCGGCAGATTGATCGCGAGATCCACCTGGCCGGACTGCACCGCCGCCACGCGCGCCGACGGGTCCTTGATGATCTGCACGGTGACACGGCGGATCGCCGGCTTCGGTCCCCAGTAATTGTCGTTGCGCTCGAGCACGATGCGCCCGTTCACCTCCCATTCCACCAGGCGATACGGACCGGTACCCACCGGCTTCTGGGCGAAGGCCTGCGCACCGACCTGCTCGACATAACCCTTCGGCACCAGATAGCTGCCGAGGAACGCCAGCCACACCGGCGCGGTCGGCGCGGGCGAACTGAAATGCATCACCGCCTTGGTCGGCGACAGAACCTCGATGTCCTGCACCTTGCGCCAGGAATTGGCGATGTCGAGACCGGGCGTGGACTTGATGCGGTCGAAGAAGGTGAATTTGAAATCATCCGCCGTCATCCTGTCGCCGTTGTGGAATCGCACATCGTCGCGCAGCTCCAGCGGCATCGTCAGGCCATCCGGCGACAATTCCCAGCGCGTGATCAGATGCGGCACCAGCTTGAGGCTCGGATCCTGGTCGAGCGGCTGGTCGAACACCGCCTTGAACAGCGACTGCGCGTCGGGCGTGAAGCGCTGGTTGGGATCCCAGCTTGGCACGTCGCTCGGCCAGGCAATCGTCACCGCATCATCGGCTGCACGCACGATCGCGGGCGAGGCGAGTGTCGCCGCGGTCAGCGCGAGAAAGCCGCGGCGAGATGCTGCGAGCGTCATGAGACCCCCCTTGTGATTGCCGCGAAAGTAGACGTGCCGGTTGCGCCGGACAAGCTACGGGATCAGCGTCGCGGCCAGCACCGCGCGACCGGCGGCGTCATTGCGCGCCGTGATCCGGACACGCGTTCCGGCATCGCAGCCCTCGGCAAGAAAGCAGACGACGGTCGGTCCCGGGTCGAGGCGCACCAGGCCGACGCGCAGCGGCAGGGCGTCCTGGAATGCCGCTTCATGGCTGTGGTGCAACACCGTGTTCGCCAGAACCTCGCCGCCTGCCGCGTCGGTCACGCGCCATTCCAACTGGTCCGCGAGGCATGCGGCACACAGTTCGCGTGGCGGGTACTGTGTCGCGCCGCAAGCAGTGCAATGCTGCAGCGCCAGCTTGCCCGCCGCTGCATGCGCAGCCATCTCGCGCATCGGGGTCATGCCGCGAGCACCGCGGCTGCGGTGCAGAGGCCGCGATCGTAGTTGATCATGCCGAAGCCGCTGACCAATGCATGGCGCGCGCCCGGCACAAGGCGTCCCTCGGCCTGGCTGGTGAGCTGGCGCACAGCCTCCACCAGTCCGAGAAAGCCGCCCGCCGCACCGGCCTGGCCACCGGAGAGCTGCCCGCCTCCGGTGTTGTGCGGCAGGTTGCCGCCGGGCGCGAATTCGTTGCGGCGGATGAAGTCGGCGCCGGCATCCTTGGCGCAGAACCCAAGGTCCTCGAACTGCAGCATCGAGATCACCGGATAATCGTCGTAGGTCTGCACTACGTCGATCGCATCGGGTCCGATTGCCGCCTGTTGCCACAGTGCTTCGGCGTCCATTGCCCAGCCGCCGCGCCACTGGATCGGATCGTCGGGAAATGCGTTGTGTCGCTCGATCGTGGCGAGGATGCGCACGCCCGGCAGGCCGAGCGATGCGGCCCTGGCGCGGCGCATCACCAGGAAGCCATCCGCGCCGGCGCAGGGCATCACGCAGTCGAACAGGTGCAGTGGTGGCGCGACGGGGCGGGCGGCGAGATACGCCTGCAAGGTAAGCTCGCCGCGCAGCAGGGCGAGCGGATTGCGTTGTGCCCATTGCCGCTGTGCCACACACAGTTTGCCGAAATCCTCGCGCGTCGCGCCGGTGCGTCGCATGGCATGGTCGGTCAGCAAGGCGAAGCTCTCGTTCGGCCCGCCGGCGCCATACGGCCAGACGCAGTCGCGCGAGAAGCTGCTGAACTGAGCCACCAGATCGCGAAAACTGTCGGGGCCATTGGTGTCGCCGGCGATGCAGGCCACCACCTCGGTGTCGCCGCATTGCACCGCCCTGGCGGCGCGGCGCAGCGCCATGATGCCGCATGCACCGCCGGTTGGCAGGAATTCCAGGAAGCGCGGCGACAAGCCGACATACTGAACGAAGGGCGCGGGTCCGTCCGGCGCCAGCGTGAAGCTGGACAGGCACAGCCCATCGACCTGCTGCTTCGCGAGTCCGCTCACCTCCAGCAGTTTGCGCAGGGCGCCGCCGAGCCACCACGCGGCAGCTTTCTCCGAGCGGCGCACATAGGGCACGGTGACCGGCGCGCAGACGACGACGTCTGCATAATCCATCATGCCTGCGCGGCTCGACGCTGCTTGAGGTGGCGCGTGTCGATGCAGTCTGGCGTACCGGGCAGGTCACGCGCCCAGGCTTTCAGTTCGCCGCGCTGGATCTTGTTGGTCGCCGTCAGCGGCAGTGCATCGACGAAGGCCACATAGCCGGGTGCCTTGAAATAGGCGAGTTCGCCAAGCGTGTGCACCACGATATCCGCCGCTTCACGTGCCTTGTCGCCGACCGGCGCGCGCGGAACGATGCAGGCCAGCACTTCCTCGCCGCGCAAGTCATCGGGGACCGCCGCACATGCCACCTCGCGAACCAGCTGGTGCTGGCGCAACACGCTCTCCACTTCGGCGGCGGCGATGTTCTCGCCGCTGCGGCGGATCACGTTTTTCCAGCGATCGACGAAGAACAGATTCTCTTCAGTGTCCCGCCGAACGACGTCGCCGGTGTGGAACCAACCGCCTTCCCATGCCGCTTCGGTCGCCTGCCTATCGCCCAGATATTCGGTGAAGAAGCCGGCGCGCGGATCGGGGCCGGCTGCGCGCACCAGCAGCTCGCCTAGCGTGCCATCGGCGACGTCGATGCCCGACTGGTCGACGATGCGGCGTTGCATGAAGGATTGGGCGCGGCCGAAGCATGATTTTCCGACGTGCCGCGGCTCGTGGCTGGCGATCACCACGGCGCCGGCGCCGGTCTCGGTCATCGCCCATGCGTCGATCATCGGAATGCCGAACCGGTCCTCGAACGCGGCGTGGTAGCGCGGATCGACGCCGGGCGCGAAGCCGAACCGCACATCATGGGCACGGTCAGCCGGTGACGGATCGAAGCCCAGCAGCATCGTCGGCATCACGCCGAGGCTGTGCAGGATCGTCGCCTTGCTGTCGCGCACCGTCTGCCACCAGCTTCGCGGATGGAACCGGTCGAGCGGGATGATGCAGCCGCCGGTCAGCACCATGGCGAGGGTGGAATACGCCATCGCGTTCACGTGGGTCATCGGCAACGGCGTGATCAGCCGCTCCTCGCCGGCATGCAGGGTGCAGAGCCCGCCGATTTCGGTGTACCACCGGCCGCAGCGCAGGAAATACCCGTTGGACAGCACACAGCCCTTCGGCTTGCCGGTCGTGCCGGAGGTGTAGAGCAGGGCACATTCGGTGCTCGGATCAGGCGCCTGATCGCGCGCCGGGGTGGGGGCGGGAGCGATCTCGTGCGCGTTGTTCGCCACGACGGGGCAGGAGCTGGCCTGGCGAGTGACCGCGCTGCACAAAGCGGGGACATGGCACTCCGCTCCGACAGCGAGGCAGATCCCGCTATGCTGGACCAAATAGTTCAGTTCCCCGGGACGCAATTCCGGATTGAGCGGCACCACGCTTGCCCCAAGTCCATTCAGCGCGAACCAGTGCAGGAATGCGGCCGGCCGATTTTCCAGCATCAGCCCGACGCGATGACCGAGGCCATAGCCGGCGTCCCAGTAACGGGCGGCGATGGTCGCGACCTCCGCCGCGGCCTGGCCGTAAGTCAGGGTGCCGGAAGCGATGCCGTAGCGCTGCGCCGTCTCGACAGTGACATACAGGAACGGCCGATCATGCCAGGCATGAGCGGCGTCCCGGAATGCCGCGAAGACGCTGCTCGTCAGAGCGGATCCCAGTCGAACACCTCGCCCGAGCGATCCAGCGGCATGAACGCCGCCTTCAGCGCCGGGACGGCATGCTGCGCGATGGTCTCCGGCGTCCAGCCCTCGGCGCGATGCACGATGCGGATCGGCCGCGGCGAGCTGAACAGGATCACCTCGTTCATCCGCGTGCCGAACACCTGGCCGGTCACATCCTTCGCCGCGTCGGAGGACAGGAACACCGCCATCGGCGCGTTCTTGTCCGGCGTCATCTGCTGGATCTTCGCCACCCGTGCCTGCTGCTCCGGCGTGGTGGCCGGGATGGAACTGGTCATCCGGCTCCAGGCGAACGGCGCGATGCAGTTGGAGCGCACGTTGTAGCGCTTCATATCCAGCGCGATCGACTTCGACAGCGCCGTGATGCCCAACTTGGCCGCCGAGTAGTTCGCCTGGCCGAAATTGCCGATCAGCCCGGAGGTGGACGAGATGTGCACGAACGTGCCGCTCTCCTGCTTGCGGTAGTGCTCGGCTGCCGCCCGGCTGACGAAGAAGCTGCCGTTCAGGTGGACGGCAATCACCGACAGCCAGTCGTCCGCGGTCATCTTGTGGAATATCACGTCGCGCAGGATGCCGGCATTGTTCACCACCCCGTCGATCCGGCCGTAGTGATCCAGCGCTGCCTGGATGATCTTCTGCGCCGACCCCCATTCGGCAACCGAGTCCGTGCTGATCTCCGCCGCGCCGCCGCGCTGCTCGATCAACTGCTTGGTCTGCTGTGCCGGCGTAGCCGACTGGCCCTCACCGGACAGCGAGGCGCCCACGTCGTTGATGATCACCTTGGCCCCCGCCGCCGCCATGGCCAGCGCGATCTCCCGCCCGATGCCGCCGCCCGAGCCGGTCACCACCACGACCTTGCCGTCCATCATGCCAGCCATGGGCTGCCTCCGTTGATGTGTTCCATCTGGGGTTCTTAGGCGGGGAGGGCCGGCTTGTGAACCCGGATGGCCACTGGGGTCGCGGCAGTGCGGCTCTGCGGGGCAAGGCTGCTAGACTGTCTGCTCGGATAGTAGGCGGAACGGTGGCATGCCAGCACGGAATGTCGAGGTGACTGAGCGACAGGACAAAATGATTGAGAGTCTGGTGCGATCAGGGCGCTATCAGGACGCCGACGAGGTCGTCCGTGAAGGGCTGCGACTGGTGGAGGCGCGTGAGGCTGAGCAGGCCGCCCGGCTGAAGGCGTTGCGCAAGGCCGTTCTGGTCGGCCTCGACGATCTTGCCGAGGGCCGCGCGTTCGATTTCGACAGCATCGAGGCTCTCCAGGCGCATCTGGCCGCACTTGTTGACGAGGTCGTTGAGGCCGAGCGGGGCTGAATGCCTCCAGCCGAATGGCAGGTACGTGCCTGAGCGCGGCGGTGCGCAGTTCGGTCGATTAGCCCTGCAAGCCCCAGGACAATCGAATGAATGGAGGAAATCGGCCAACCAGCCTACTGTCATTGCGAGCGGAGCGAAGCAATCTCGGGGTGAGTGCGCACCAACCACGAGATTGCTTCGCTCCGCTCGCAATGACAACGAATGCTGTGCTTGTCTATTGCGTCACACGCTCGGAAGCAGGGGGCCAGCGGCTGGACCCCGTTTTCCACCTCCGCGGGGGTGGCGAGACACCTTCAGGCGTTCACTCGACTGCCCCTGAAACCGCTTGCAACCCCTTGACGGGCCGCATCCGGTACGCCATTTCCCAGCAATCAGGACCGCTGTGGTCCGATTAGCTTAATGCCAGGGTCCCAGGGGGTTTCGCAGACCATGCTCAGGCTGTCGAAGCTAACCGACTACGCGGTCGTCGTGTTGGTGCGCCTGTCGCGCGAGGCGGGGGTGCAGACCTCTCCCGGCATCGCCGCGACCACCGGCATCCCGGAGCCCACGGTGGCCAAGGTGCTGAAGACGCTGGCGGCCGGCGGCCTGGTCGCCTCGCAGCGTGGCGCGCGCGGCGGCTATCGGCTGCTGCGAACGCTGTCCGCCATCCCGATTGCCGACGTGATCGCCGCGGTGGACGGGCCGATTGCGCTGACCGCCTGCGTCGAGGGCTCCGCCGTGGAATGCGAATCCCAAGGACTGTGCCCGATGCGAGGGCGCTGGGACCCGGTGAACGAGGCGATCCAGCAGGCGCTTTCCTCCATCACGCTGGCCGACATGCAGGAGGCCGCCATCCCGCGCGCCTTCCGTATCCCGGGGTGGACACCCGCCCCCATCCCTGCCGCCGAATAGGATTTGTGAATGCCTATCGTTACCGAAACGCTCGACACCGTCCAGTCCGTCACCCAGTCCGGCTACAAGTGGGGGTTCGTGACGGATATCGAGATGGACCTCGCGCCCAAGGGGCTGAACGAGGGCACCATCCGGCTGATCTCCACGCGCAAGGAGGAGCCCGAGTGGCTGCTGGCGTGGCGGCTGAAGGCGTATGCCGCCTGGCAGCAGATGCAGGAGCCGCACTGGGCGCGCGTCGAGCATGCGCCGATCGACTACCAGGACCTGCACTACTACGCGGCGCCGAAGCGGAAGCCGGGGCCGAAGAGTCTGGACGAGGTCGATCCCGAGCTGCTGAGGACATATGAGAAGCTCGGCATCCCGCTGAAGGAGCGGGCCATCCTGGCCGGCGTCGATCCGGAGACGGTGCAGGGCAGGCAGGTCGCGGTGGACGCGGTGTTCGACAGCGTGTCGGTGGCGACCACGTTCCGCGAGACACTGAAAAAGGCCGGCGTGATCTTCTGCCCGATTTCGGAGGCGGTGCGCGACTATCCGGAGCTGGTGCAGCAGTATCTCGGCTCCGTCGTGCCGGTGTCGGACAACTTCTTCGCCGCGCTGAATTCCGCCGTCTTTACCGACGGCAGCTTTGTCTACATCCCGAAGGGCGTGCGCTGCCCGATGGAGCTGTCCACCTATTTCCGCATCAATGCGCGCAACACCGGCCAGTTCGAGCGCACGCTGATCATCGCGGACGCCGGCAGCTATGTGAGCTACCTGGAAGGCTGCACCGCGCCGATGCGCGACGAGAACCAGTTGCACGCCGCAGTGGTGGAGCTGATCGCGCACGATGACGCGCAGATCAAATACAGCACGGTGCAGAACTGGTATCCCGGCGACGCGGAAGGCCGCGGCGGCATCTACAACTTCGTCACCAAGCGCGGCGCGTGCCGTGGCGCGCGGAGCAAGATCTCCTGGACGCAGGTGGAGACCGGTTCGGCGATCACGTGGAAGTATCCGAGTTGCATTCTACTGGGCGATAATTCCGTCGGCGAGTTTTACTCGGTCGCTCTCACCAACAAGCGGCAGCAAGCCGACACCGGCACCAAGATGATCCACATCGGCAAGAACACGCGCAGCACGATCGTGTCCAAGGGCATCTCCGCCGGGCACGGACAGAACACGTACCGCGGTCAGGTCACGATCATGAAAGGCGCCGACCACGCCCGCAACTACTCGCAGTGCGACTCGCTGCTCCTCGGCGACAAGTGCGGG
>JBGPND010000073.1:0-21983 GCA_041487355.1 Acetobacteraceae bacterium
GTGACGAAAGACTTCGGGGGCGACGAGTGACTTTCAGGCGTTCACTCGATTGCCCTGGAAGCATGTCCCGGGGCGCTTGACCCGGGGGCGCATAAACGTCTTCTCCGTGACCTTCGTGGTCCTCCCTGCTTCTCCGTGTTAAAATGCTGTCTTGCTTCCTTTGCTGGTTGTGACCGTGGGTTGCCGGCCACGCAAGGCCCTGATGCCAAATGCGGTCGCCCTGGTCAGGCATAGGCAGGTTCCGCGGAGACGTCGGCGGCAGGTGGCGGAACCTCCACCGGCCGGTTCTGCCGCAGCTTCGCCGCGCCGTCCGCCACCGTCTGCCAGACGGCATGCGACAGAGCCTTGCGGCTTGCGAAGCGTGACGGATCGAGCGGGGCATGCAGCAGGATGCTGGCGCGCAGCCCGCGACGCTGGGCGAAGCGCCAGAAATGACTCGCCAAATCCATGTCGCCATACCAAGCAAAGACCGGCCGGCTGGCCCGCCCGGTGGGCAGCCCGCCGAGCCGGTCGTAGACCACCGACACTGGCTGGATCAGCGGTGGATCGGCGCCCTCGACGATTGCGAAGAACGACGAACGGAACGGCAGCACACGCGATCCGTCCGAGGTGGTCCCCTCCGGAAACAGCAGCAGGTTGTCGCCGGCAGCGAGCCGTGCGCGCATCGCATCCCGCTCCCGCCCGGTCGCGCCACGCTGGCGCGAGACGAAGACGGTCCGCCCAAGCCGGGCGATGGTAGCGATGAACGGCCAACGCCCCACTTCGTTCTTGGACACGAAGCAGGCGTCCAACCGCCCGCCGAGCACGGGGACATCGAGCCAGGATGAATGGTTCGAGACGAATACCACCGGCCGTCCACCGGCCGTCGTGGCGAGCGACCCGATCACCCGCACCGGCAGCCCGAGCAGGCGGCACACCGACGACCAGTAGAACCGGGCGAACACCACCTTCGGACGGCCGGGCAGCGTGAGGCAGACCGCCTGGATCAGCATGCAGGGCAGCGTCCACAACAGGACGCTGGTGCCGCGCCTGACCACACGCAGTCGGCGCAGCACTCCCGAGCCCTCGGCCGCCCCCGGCAGAGCGCCCGCGCCATCCCGAGAGACGCCGGTAGGGCGCGCCAGCAAAAGGCGAGCGGCACCCAGGCGACTCGGACGGCGGGAGGTTTCCCTCATGGGAAGCCGGATAGCTCGCCGACCGTTTCCAAACAATGGCGCAAGCGTGACACTTGGCGGAACAGTGCACGGGCTACCGTCCGGGGATGACTCGATTGCGCTACCCGCTGCGGACCTTCACCCTGCTGATCATCCTCGCTCTGTGGCTGGCGGGAGGGGGAGCGCTCGGGGCGGATCCGCAACCCTACAGGGTCACGCTGAAGCCCACCGGCAACAGCGCGTTGGACCAGGCGCTGCACGACGCCTCGCAACTGGTCTCGCTGCGCGAGAATGCGCCGGCCGGCGCATTCGCCCTGGTAACGCGGGCGCGCGAGGACGCCGGCCGCTTCCAGGCCGCGCTGAACAGCTACGGCTACTACAAGGCGGGCATGACCCTCACCATTGCCGACCGGCAGCTCGACGATGCCGAACTTCTCGACCTGCTGGAACGCGCACCCGCCGATCCACCGGTCGAAGTGGTGGCGGAATTCGATCCAGGGCCGCGGTTCCACCTCGGCCGTGTCGCGATCGAGGGCGATGCGCCGCCCGATGCGCGCGACAAGCTCGACCTGGCCCCCGGTGCACCGGCCGTCGCCGCCGACGTGCTGGCGGCACAGCAACGCCTGCTGACCGCAATCCGCGAAGCGGGCCACCCGCTGGCCAAGGTCGATCTGCCGCCGGTCAGCCTGCGGCCGGCGGAAAACCTGCTGGACGTCACGTTCCACGTCACCGCGGGACCATACGCGGATATCGGGCAGATCCGCATCACCGGTCTGAACACCATGCACGAGGACTATGTCCGGCGCCGCCTGCTGTTGCGGCCGGGCCAGCGTTTCAGCCCGACACAGATCGCGGCGGCACGCGAGGACCTGGCCTCGCTGGGCGTTTTCTCGGTGGTGCGAGTCGAGCCGGCCGATCACCTGGATCCCGACGGCACCATACCCATCGTCATCGACGTGACCGAGCGGCCGCTCCATGCGGTCGACGTCGGCGCGGCCTACTCGACCGATCTCGGCATCAACCTCAATGCCGGGTGGCACCACCGCAACCTGTTCGGCAATGCCGAACAGCTCAATCTGACCGCCGGCATCCAGCTCGGCGGCAACGCGGTGCACAAGCCCGGCTACAATCTCGGCATTCAGTTCATCAAGCCGGACTTCCTGGCGCGCGACCAGTCGCTCGAGATCGACCTCGGCGCGGTGAAGCAGAGCCTGGAAGCGTACGACCAGCGGGCGCTCACCCAGAAGATCGAGATCGATCGCAAGTTCCTGCCCCACTGGACGGTCGGCATCGGCCTGACCGGCGAGCAGGAGGAAATCACTCAGGAGGGCGTGAGGCGAAACTATGAGCTGGTCGGCCTGCCGCTTTCGGCAAGGTTCGACAACACGAACAGCCTGCTCGATCCCACCGCCGGGTTCCGTGCCGCGGTCCTGCTCACGCCCACCCAGTCCTTCGGCCACTCCAGCGTGACCTTCGTCATCGCGCAGGTCTCCGGCTCCGCCTATTTCGACCTGAGCGGCGCGGGACGCAGTGTCGTGGCGTTGCGCGGACTGGTGGGCAAGGCGTACGGCGCCGACCAGTTCAGCCTACCGCCCGACCAGCGCTTCTATGCCGGCGGCTCCGGCACGGTGCGCGGCTTCCGCTACCAGTCGATCGGACCGCATTTCCCGGACGGGAAGCCGACCGGCGGCACGGCGGTCAGCGCGGGGTCGATCGAGTTCCGCCAGCGAATTCTCGACAAGTACGGCGTCGTGGCGTTCGTCGATGCCGGCCAGGTCACCGCGAACGGCGCGCCGTTCACCAGCAACTGGCGGGTGGGTGCCGGCATCGGCGCCCGGTATTACACCTCGATCGGCCCGATTCGGCTCGACGTCGCAATGCCGCTGAACCGGCAGCCGGGTGGCGACGCTTTCGAACTGTACATCGGGATCGGTCAGGCGTTCTGATGCGCCGCACGGCGAAATGGATCGGCTGGATACTGGCGGGGCTGGTCGGCGTGCCGATCCTGCTGATCCTTGTCGTCCTGGTCGGCGCCAATACCGGCCCAGGGAGGCACGCCATCGAGCGTCTGGCGCCGAAACTGACCGGCGATACAGTCCGGCTCGCTGGCATCTCCGGCCGCTTCCCCGATGCGCCGCGCATCGCCCGGGTCGAGTTGCGCGACCCGCAGGGCGACTACGCCACGATCGAGGACTTCGCGCTCGACTGGTCGCCCGCCCAGTTGCTGCACAGACTGATCGTGATCGATCGTCTGGCCGCCGCGCGTGTCCACGTGGCGAGGCTACCGGCCAGCTCCTCATCCAGCGGCAGCTACAGTCTGCCCGCGCCGGTCCTCCTGCGCGAACTGCGGGTGGACCGGGTGGATATCGCTGCGCCGATCGCAGGGACCCAAGCCGCGGTCGCGCTGGATGGATCGGGCACGCTGCAAACGCTGACGCAGTGGCGGGTGGCGCTCAACATTCGCCAGCTCGACGGTGCTGGCAGCTACACCCTGGAGGCCGCCATGGATGCGGCCAACCTGCACGCCACGCTGCGGGCGAGCGAGCCGGCGCATGGTGTGGTCGCCGGCATTGCGGGCCTGCCCGATCTTGGCGCGATCGATCTCGCCGCGCAGATGGATGGGCCACTTGACGCGGTCGTCACGCATCTTGCTTTGTCCGCCGGCCCACTGCATGCCGCCGCCGACGGCACGCTCGACCTGGAGCATTCGGCGGGCGACCTCACCGTGTCAGCCAGCGCACCGGCGATGCACCCGCGTCCGGACGTTGCCTGGCAGGCGCTGGCGCTCGATGCGCATGTGACCGGCCCGTTTGCCCAGCCGGACGCGACCGGTTGGTTGCGGATCGACGCGCTTGCCGCCGCCGGCATGAGCGTCGACAGCATCACGGCCAGCGTGTCAGGCAATACCGGGCAGGTCCGCCTCGAGGGCGAGTTGTTCGGGCTGCACGTTCCTGGCCCGAGCCCCGACCTGTTCTCCGGTGACCCGATTGTCATTGAGGCCGATTCGAGGTTGGACGCGCCGGATCGGCCGGTGCATGTCGTGCTGCGGCACAAGCTGTTCACAGCCGAGGCCAATGCGCGGACCGCGGGGACACAACGTCTCGATGCCACGGTGACGCTGCCGGAGCTGGCGCCGTTCGTGGCGATGGCAAAGCTCGATCTGCAGGGCGGCCTGACGCTGGGACTGCATGCGGCGGTGGAGGGCGATGCCATCACCATCGGCGTCGACGGCACCATCGGCGTGACGGGCGGAATACCCCAGGCACGCGCGCTGGTCGGCGACGCCGGCCGCCTAACGCTCGCCGCGACACTACGGGGCCAGGACCTGACGCTGTCGCGCCTGCAATTCGCCGGGCGATCCGTCACGGCGTCGGCCAGCGGTTCGATCGCGGACGATCGGGTCGACCTGGCATGGTCGCTCGCCGTGACCGATCTCGCCGCGGCCGCGCCGACGCTGTCCGGCCAGCTTCAGGCGAGCGGCCATGTTGGCGGGACCACTGACAATCTCGATCTGACCGCCGATCTGACCGGCGGCGTCGCGACCCACGGCATGTCCTCGGGTGCGCTTGCCGCGCGCATCGAGGCGCATGGCCTGCCGAGCAACGCCAATGCGCGCATCACAGCGCAGGGCTCGCTGCTGGATGCGCCGATCGACCTGGTCGTGATGCTGCAACGGCAGGATGACGGGCTGTCGGTCGACATCGAGCGGGCGAGCTGGAAGAGCGCTCATGCAGAGGGGACGCTGAGCCTGCCGACCTCGACCATGGTTCCGGCCGGCCATCTGCGTATCGCGATGGGGCGGCTCGACGAGTTGGCTCCCCTGCTCGGCCAGCCGATCGCCGGAAGCGTGAATGCCGACCTGGATGCCTCGCCGAGCAAGGCACACCTGACGCTCGATGTTCAGGGCGCCGACCTGCCAGGCACCGCCGCGGCGGCACGCATCGCTCTCACCGCCGATGTCGATCAGCCCGAGTCCCATCCTGTGGTGGATGCGCGGCTGGAGGTGGAGGGTATCAGGGCCAGGCAGCTCACCGGCTCGATGCGCCTGCTGGTCAAGGGACCGGCCGATGCGCTGGCGATCAAACTATCCGCGACGTCACCCGATGTGTCGGGTGCCGCGGCGCGGCTCGACGGCTCCGCCGTCCTGAATGCAGGAACGCGCATGCTCGGCGTCTCGACGCTGCAAGCCGACTGGCGGCAACAGAGCCTCCGCCTGCTGGCGCCGGTGCGTTTCGGCTTCGCCGACGGGGTGACGATTGACCGGATGCGCCTCGGCCTGCGCCAGGCGGTGCTGGAGGTGTCTGGGCATATCGGTGCGGCGCTCGATCTCACGGCTTCGCTGCGCAACCTGCCCGCCGACCTGGCTGCCGCGGTCTCGCCTGCGTACTCCGCGGACGGCACGTTGCAGGCGGATGCCCGCATCACCGGGTCGGCGGCCAGACCAACCGGCAAGGTGAAACTGGCCGCCACTGGCCTGCGTGCCCGCCTCGGTCCAGGGCGCGCGATGCCGCCGGCCAGCGTCACCGCCGATGCCACCCTGAACGGGACGGAGGCGCAGGTCGACGCGCAGATCGGCGCAGGTTCGTCGCGTCTCAGGCTTGCCGGACGCGTGCCGCTCGCCGCGACCGGCGGCCTGGAGCTGCGCGCCAGCGGCACGCTCGATCTTGCCATGGCCAATCCGCTGCTCGCCGCCGGCGGACGGCGCGTCCGGGGTCAACTGACCCTGGACACCACGATCGCCGGCACCGCCGCCGCTCCGCGTGTGACAGGCACGGCGCAGCTTGCGGGGGGTGAGGTGCAGGATTTCCCGGCCGGGCTCCACATCACCGACATCGCCGCGCGGCTGCAGGGCAATGGCGAAACGCTGCGGATCACGCAGTTCAGCGCCAAGGCCGGGCTCGGCACGCTTGGCGGCGGCGGCAGTATCGGCGTTCTCTCGCCAAGCCTGCCGCTCGACCTCACGCTGACCGCGCGCAATGCGAGGCCGTTGTCCAGCGACCTGATCAGCGCGGCACTCGACGCGGATTTGACGATCCGTGGCGAAGCGCTTGGCCAGATGACCGTCGCCGGCAATCTGCGGGTGCTCCGCGCGGACCTGCGTGTACCGGAGCGGCTGCCGTCCAGCATCGCCGTCCTGCCGGTGCGCGTGGCGGGTGCCAAACCCCAGCCACCACCGGCCCCGGCCACAGTGTCGGTGGTAACGCTGAACCTGACGCTCGATGCGCCACGGCAGGTCTTCGTCCGCGGCCGTGGCGTGGACGCCGAGTTTGGCGGATCGATGAAGGTGGGCGGCACCGCGACGCAGCCACGCGCCGACGGCGGCTTGCACCTGCGGCGGGGCGTCCTCAACCTTGCCGGACGCACGCTCGACTTCACCGAGGGTGAGATCACGTTCAATGGCGGCAGCATCACCGATCCGGCGCTGCATCTGGTGGCCAGCAACACGAATGGCAGCGTCACCGCGACCCTCACGGTCGGCGGCACGGCGCATGATCCGAAGATCACGCTGACCAGCGTGCCCGACCTGCCGCAGGACGAGGTGCTGGCGCAGCTGCTGTTCGGCCGCGGCGTCGGCTCGCTGGGACCTTTCGAGATCGCCGGGATCGCCGCCGGCCTGGCGACCCTCACCGGAACCGGCGGATCAGGCATCGGCGATCCACTCGACAAGGTGCGCCAGGGCCTCGGTCTGGATCGGCTGGCGGTGGGGACCGGCAGCAAGGGGAGTCCGACATTGGAGGCTGGCCGCTACCTCGCGCCCGGTGTCTACCTCGGCGCCAAGCAGAGTGCGTCCGGCGCCGGCACGCAGGCCAGCGTGCAGATCGACATCGCCAAAGGGCTGAAGCTGGAAGGCACCGCCGGCACCGGCGGTGCGTCCGCGGTCGGCGCGGCCGGTGCGTCGAACGGCCCGAGCGTGGGGCTGACCTACCAATTCGAGTATTGAGCCCGCCCCAGGCTGGTCGCTACTATGCGGGTGAGGCGACGAAGCCTACGGCAATCTGCGGACAAGAAGGGCGAGATGCAGTCAATCGAGGCAATGCTTCGGACGGTGCCCGGCTTTGCCCAGTTGGCAAGCCCGGTGCTGGAGCATGTCGCCTCGATGGGTGGCATTGCCGAAGTACGCCAGGGGGAGGTCCTGTTCCGCGAAGGCGCCATGCCGGAGTCGCTCTATGTACTGCTCAAGGGTCGCGTGAGCCTGACCGGAACGTCGGCCGATGCATCGAGCACGGTGATCGATATCCTGGGGCCTGCCAGCAGCTTCGTCCTGGCCAATGTGCTCGCCGATGAGCCGTATCTGATGGGCGCGGAGGTCGTCGCGACCTCGTTGCTGATCAGGATAGCCGCGGCGCCGATGCGCGCCCTTGTCGCCGCGCAGCCGGCTGCCGCCATGGCGATGATCCGCGCCATGTCAGCGGAACTTGGCAGCATGACGCGCCAGGTGGTCGACCTGAAGGTGCGCGTCGCAGCGCAGCGTCTTGGCACCTACCTGCTGAGCCTGGTCAGCGAACCGACGGCCACGCAGGCCGATTTCCGACTGCCGGTGACCAAGGGTCTGCTGGCCCCCTGGCTCGGCTGCCGCGCCGAGAACCTGTCGCGCGCCTTCATGGCGTTGCGCACATATGGCGTGGAGACGCATGGCTCCCGCGTCCTGCTGCACGATGTCTCCCGCCTGAGGGCCTATGCCGGAGCATGCGGCCCGGTGCCGCCCGGCGGCGACGCGATCTCGCAGGCGGATGCCGCCGGGCGACCGCCGGTCGAGAAAATCTTTGGCGACGCATTCAGGCTACGATCCAAGCGACCGCGCGAAACCTGATCGATCGTGATGGCCTTGCCGGTGATCGAGCCACACCCTCCACGGTCCTTGCCTGGATACCCGCTCGCGCAGACAGGCGAGACGTAGATGGGCATCGCATTCAGCGGATCGAAGCTCGAGGTGATCATCTACCTGCTGTGCGTGATCACCAGCCTGCTGTGTGCCTATCTGCTGGCGCGCGCCTACCGGCGGGGAAGAACGAAGCTGCTGGTGTGGAGTTCGCTCTGCTTCGCGTTGCTGGCGCTCAACAACCTGGTGGTGGCGGCCGATGTTCTGCTGCTGCCGGATATCGATCTCACCGTTTTGCGGCTTCTCACTTCCCTGTCTGCCGCAAGCGTGCTGCTGTACGGCTTCATCTGGGAAGCGTAGTGAACGATCCGGTCGTGAACACGTTCGTGTCGGGGATGGTCACCGCCGGCTTCCTGGCGGCTGGACTGTTTTTCGCGCGATTCTGGTCGCGCAGCCGGGACTTTCTGTTCCTGGCATTCACCGCAGCGTTCTGGCTGCTGGCGTTGAATCAGGCGCTGGTCGTGCTGGTGCCGGAGCCGAACGGCGGGCAGAGCTGGTTCTATCTGCTGCGCGTGGCTGCCTTCCTGCTGATCGCCGCAGCCATCGTCCGCAAGAACGCCGGTGGACCCGGGGAGGATTAGGGACATTCAGCGTGGTTGGAAGCTTGCCGGAATGATGGGTTTCGCTCTGCTCAACCCATCCTACGCACGCAGCCTGTTGGATGGGTTGAGCGCAGCGATACCCATCACGACGGGCTGCCTCAGCCGCCCAGCTTCGCCTCGATGCGGTCCCAGATCATGCCCTCGATGCTGATGCCGTCGAAGCGGTCGATCTCCTGAATGCCGGTCGGCGACGTGACATTGATCTCGGTGAGCCAGTCGCCGATCACGTCGATGCCGACGAAGATCATGCCCTGCTCGCGCAGCGTCGGGCCGATCGCCGCGCAGATTTCGCGATCGCGGGCGCTCAGCACGCACTTCTCCGGCCGGCCGCCGACATGCAGGTTGGAGCGCGCCTCGCCTTCCGGCGGCACGCGGTTCACCACGCCCGCCGGCTCGCCGTCCACCAGGATGATGCGCTTGTCGCCCTGCCGCACCGCGGGTTCATAGCGCTGGAACATCAGCGGCTCGCGCGAGCGGGTGAAGTGCATCTCCAGCAGCGCCGCCAGGTTCTCGTCGTCCGGCTTGATGCGGAACACGCCGGCGCCGCCGTTGCCGAACAGCGGCTTGACGATGATGTCCTGGTGCTCGTTGCGGAAGCTCCTGATCGCCTCGAGGTCCCAGGTGATCATGGTGGGCGGCATCAGCTCGGGGAAATGCGTCACCAGCAGCTTCTCCGGCGCATTGCGCACCGAGGCGGGGTCGTTCACCACCAGCGTCTTGGGGTGGATGTGCTCCAGCAGATGCGTGGCCGTGATGTAGGCCATGTCGAACGGCGGGTCCTGGCGCATCAGCACCACATCCATCGTGCCGAGATCGATCTGGCTGCTTTCACCGAAACGATAGTGCTCGCCGCGCACCCGCTGCACCGTCACCGGGCGGGCACGCGCCTGCAGCCGCTCCTCGCGCTTATCGCCCTGGCGCTTCACCCCCTCGCGCAATGCCATGTGGCGCACCTCGTAGTGCCACATGGCGTGGCCGCGCCGCTGTGCCTCCAGCATCAGTGCGAAGGTGGAGTCGGCATCGATGTTGATGCTTTCGATCGGGTCCATCTGGACCGCAACCTTTAGCTGGCGCGCCATGGCGATCCCCTGTCCGGTTTCTTGCGGCTCTGTCTATGGTGATGCGACGGGAAACGCCAGAGGGGCGGCCTTCCAGGGCAGCGACAGGAGACGGGCATGAAATTCGGCTTCACGGTGATGGCTGACATCGACGAGATCGGCTTCTTCAGCCATGTCGAGGCGCTTGGCTACGACTCGGTCTGGGTGGCCGACAGCCAGATGCTGTTCTCCGACTGCTATGCCGTGCTGGCCCTGGCGGCGCGGCAAACCAGCCGGCTGCGCATCGGCCCCGGTACGGCGATCTGCGGCACGCGCATTCCGCCAGTGCAGGTGTCGGCGGTCGCGACGCTGAACCGGCTGGCACCGGGCCGCGTGTTCCTCGGCATCGGCACCGGCAACACGGCGATGCGCAGCATGGGCCAGCGCCCGATGAAGATCGCCGAGTTCGCCGAGTATCTTCGCGTGCTGTCGGCGTTGCTGCGCGGCGAGGTGGTCGACTATCGGTACAATGGCGTCACGCGGCCGATCAGCATGCTGATGCACGAGTTCAACTACATGAACCTGCAGCCGAAGATCCCGCTCTATGTCTCGGGCTTCGGACCACGCGCGATGGGACTGGCGGGGGAATACGGCGATGGGCTGGTGTTCGCGATCCCGCCGCGCGGCGTCGCGGTGGCCGACGCGCTGGGACATGTCCGCCAGGGAGCCAGCCGGGCCAATCGCGACCTGACCGGCTTTCGCAACGCGGCGCTCACCAATGTCGCGGTGCTGGAGCCTGGCGAGGCCGTCGATTCGGACAGGATCAAGGCGACGCTTGGCCCGAATGTGATGGCGAGCGTCTACTATTTCTACGACGAGGTGCATGAGCGCCGCAGCGACCCGCCGCCGTTCCTGCGCCGCATCTGGCAGCGGTACTGCGCCCTGGTGGAGGCGACACCGCCGGAGCACCGGCACTTCCGCACGCACGAGTTCCATTACACGAAGCTGCATCCCGGCGAGGCCGAACTGATCGACGCGCAGTTGATCCGCGACACGTGCCTGGTGGGCACAGCGGCCGAGCTGATCGAGCGCATCCGGGAGCTGGAGCAGGAGGGCCTGCAGGAGCTGACGTTGGCGACCGGCAACGCGACAAAGTGGCGCCTGGCCGAGGACTTCGCCCGCCAGGTCATGGCGAAGCTGTAGGCGGGGCTCGGCGGGCCGCCTTGTGAAATCCGCCCGACGGCGCCATCTAGGCGCATCATGCAGAACACACCCTACCTATCGCCCGACCCGACGGGTTGGCACGGAACCACCATCCTGTGCGTCCGCCGCGACGGGCACGTGACCATGGCCGGCGATGGCCAGGTCTCCCTCGGCCAGACCATCGTCAAGGGCAACGCCCGCAAGGTGCGCCGGATCGGCGCCGGTAGCGCCGTGCTCGCCGGGTTCGCCGGCGCCACCGCCGACGCCTTCACCCTGCTCGAGCGGCTGGAGGCCAAGCTGGAGCGCTTCCCGGGCCAGCTCGAACGCGCCTGCGTCGAGCTGGCGAAGGACTGGCGCACCGACCGCTACCTGCGCCGGCTGGAGGCGATGATGGCGGTGGCCGACAAGGACCGCAGCTTCACGCTGACCGGCACCGGCGACGTGCTGGAGCCGGATGACGGCGTGATCGGCATCGGCTCGGGCGGCAACTACGCCCTGTCGGCAGCGCGCGCGTTGATGGCGATAGAGGGCCTGTCCGCCGAGGAGATCGCCCGCCGCGCGATGCAGATCGCCGCCGATATCTGCGTCTATACCAACAACAACGTCATACTCGAGACCATCTGATGGAAGCACCGACCTATTCACCGCGCGAGATCGTTTCCGAGCTGGACCGCTTCATCGTCGGCCAGGGCGACGCCAAGCGAGCGGTGGCCATTGCGTTGCGCAACCGCTGGCGCCGCCAGCAATTGCCGGAGGCGATGCGCGAGGAGGTGGTGCCGAAGAACATCCTGATGATCGGCCCCACCGGCGTCGGTAAGACGGAGATCGCGCGCCGGCTGGCGAAGCTTGCCCAGGCGCCGTTCCTGAAGGTGGAAGCGACGAAGTTCACCGAGGTCGGCTATGTCGGGCGCGACGTCGAAAGCATCGCCCGTGACCTTGTGGAAGCCAGCATCACCATGCTGCGCGAGTCCTCGCGCAAGGAAGTGCAGGCGCAGGCGGAGCTGGCCGCCGAGGAGCGGCTGATCACCGCCCTGGTGGGCGAGGGCGCCGCGGCGGACACACGCAGCAAGTTCCGCCGCATGCTGCGCAACGGCGAATTCGCGCAGAAGGAGATCGAGATCGAAGTCGCGCAGCCCGCCGGCATGCCGATCGGCCAGCTCGACATTCCGGGCATGCCACCAGGGCAGATGATCAACCTCGGCGAGATGATGAAGGGCATGTTCGGCCGCCCGATGCAGAAGCGGAAGCTGACCGTGGAGGCTGCACGCCGTCTGTTGGAGCAGGAAGAGGCCGACCGGCTGCTCGACAACGACCGGCTGACGAAGGACGCGCTGTCGCATGCCGAGAACAACGGCATCGTGTTCATCGACGAGATCGACAAGGTGTGCGCCCGCACCATGGAAGGCGGGTTCCGCGGCGCCGACGTCTCGCGCGAGGGCGTGCAGCGCGACCTGCTGCCGCTGATCGAGGGGACGACGGTCAGCACGAAGTATGGCCCGGTGAAGACCGACCACGTGCTGTTCATCGCGTCCGGCGCGTTCCATCTGGCGAAGCCCTCGGACCTGCTGCCGGAGCTGCAGGGACGGCTGCCGATCCGGGTGGAGCTGGCGCCGCTGTCGCGTGCCGACCTGCGGCGGATCCTAACCGAGCCGGAGCACTCGCTGGTGAAGCAGTATGCCGCGCTGATGGCGACCGAGCAGGTAACGCTGACGTTCACCGACGATGCGGTGGATGCGCTGGCCGAGCTGGCGGCTGACATCAACGAGCGGGTGGAGAATATCGGCGCGCGGCGGCTGCACACGGTGCTGGAGCGGCTGCTGGAGGACATCAGCTTCACCGCGACCGACAAGGCCGGCGAGTCGATCACTGTCGATGCTGCCTATGTGAACGAGCGCGTGGCACCGCTGGCACAGAAGGGGGATCTGAGCCGGTTCATCCTGTAGCGGCTAGTTCTTACATTTGTTATACAGGGTGGGCGAGCCTGCGGGTTCGCCACCGCCCCTCGGCCGTCATGGCCGGCCATGACGGTTGACGCAGGAGGGTAGCATGAGCGCGCTGAAACTCACCCAGATCGGCAATTCCGTTGGCGTGATCCTGCCGAAGGAGTTGCTGGCGAAGCTCGGCGTGGGCAAGGGCGACACGATCTACGCCATCGACCAGCCGGACGGCATACGGCTGACCACGGCCGACCCGGATTTCGCGGCACAGATGGCCGTGGCGCGGCGGATCATGAAGAAGCGACGAGCGGTCCTGCGCGAACTCGCCAAGTGACAGTCTGGCTGTCGCGCCAGACTGTCCTGGCGATCCACGATGAACAACTTGCTGCACATGGCGGCACCATCGGCGTTCGTGACGAAGGGTTGCTCGAGAGCGCGTTGGCACGGCCGCTGAACCGGGCCGGCTATGGCGACCCCGACATCGCAGAGCTTGCGGCGCTCTCTGCCATCAGAATCGCGCGCAATCACCCATTTGTCGATGGCAACAAGCGTACCGCCTATGTCGCGCTGGAGAGCTTTCTGGAGTTGAATGGCTGCGAATTCCCGGTGAGCGACAGGGACGCAGTGATCGCCACTCTCGCTCTGGCGAGCGGCAAGATGTCGGATGAGGAGTTCACTGCCTGGGTGCGCAACAACACACGCGTACGGGGCGCATGACCTTCCCCTCCTGGCTCCCCGTGCTCCTCGGCTTCCTCACCGCCGTCGGTCCCGCGACCACGGATATGTATCTGCCGGCATTCCCGGCGATCGAGGCGTCGTTCAGTGCCCCGGCGGGCTCGGCGCAGCTCACGCTCGCCGCCTGGTTCGCCGGCCTCGCGATCGGGCAGTTCAGCCAGGGCACACTGTCGGACCGGTTCGGCCGCAAGCGTCCGCTCGTCGTCGCTACGGCCGTCTATACGCTGTCCTGCCTCGGCTGCGCCCTGGCACCCACGATCGGCTGGCTGGCGGCATTCCGCGCGCTGGCCGCGATCGGCGCCTCGGCCGGCATGGTGATCCCCCGCGCCGTGGTGCGCGACCTCGCCGAAGGGTACGCGGCGGCGGTGCTGATGTCGCGGCTGTCGCTGGTGATGGGCGCCGCGCCGATCCTGGCGCCGGCCATCGGCAGCGCCGTGCTGGCGTTCGCCGACTGGCGCGGCATCTTCTGGATCCTGGCGGTGTATGGCGCGATCTGTTGCGTGCTTGTGGCGTTCCTGCTGCCGGACACGCTGCCGCCCGAGCGACGCATCAGGCTGCACTTCGGCGAGCAGCTTGGCCGCTATCGCAGCATCCTCGCCGATCGCGGCTTCCTGACCCATGCGGCGATGGGCGGGTTCGCCACGTTCGCGTTCTTCGGCTATCTCGCCGGCTCGTCGCCGGTGTTCATCCAGGGCTTCGGACTCACGCCGATGCAATACGCAATGATCTTCGGCGGCAACTCGTTCGGCCTGATCTGCTGCGCGCAGATCAATCCGTTTCTGCTGCGCCGCTTCGGGCACTTCCGCGTGCTGCGCATGGTCGGCCGCGTGCATCTCTGCGCGACCGCGGCGTTGACCGTGATCGCATTCGGCGGCCCGCATCTCCTGCCTTTGGTCATCGCGCCGGTGTTCGTGGCGATCAGTTGCATGGGCATGCTGAACCCCAACACGATCGTGGGCGCACTGGCGCGCCACGCGCAGCATGCCGGCAGCACCTCCGCCGTCATGGGCACCGGGCAGTACCTGCTCGGCGCGGTCAGCGGGCTGCTGGTGGGCCTGCTCACCGACGGCACGCCACGCGGCATGGCGGCACTGATGCTGGCGGGATCGGTCGGGCTGGTGATTGCGGATTGGCGCCGGCCGCGCACATAGTGGCGCAACTGGAGAGGGGTTCAGACCGCATGCATCCGATCGTCGGCATCCCGGCCTGCGCCGGACTGGTCAATGGCCATCCGCGGCACGACACGCCGGCCCGCTATGCCGCGGCCGTGCTGGGTGGCGCCGGCGCCGTGCCGATCATGATCCCGCCGATGGGCGAGGCCTCGCTCGCCGTGCTGGACCGGCTCGACGGGCTGCTGCTGCCCGGCAGCCCGAGCAACGTGCATCCGTCGCATTACGACGGTGGCGAGAGCCTCACGCCGGAGCACCATGACCTCGAGCGTGACGCGACGACGCTGCGGCTGATCCCCGAGGCGATCGCGCGCGGCATCCCGCTGCTGGCGATCTGTCGCGGCATCCAGGAGCTGAACGTCGCACTCGGCGGCACGCTGTTGCAGAAGGTGCACGAGGTGCCGGAGCGGATGGACCATCGCCCCGGCCCCGGCACGCTCGAGGAGAAATACGCGCCGCGGCATCTGGTCTTCCTGTCCGGGCAGTTGGCGCGCATCGTGGGCAGCACGAAGATTCTGGTGAACTCGCTGCACGGGCAGGCGATCGACACGCCGGCGCCTGACCTTATTGTGGAGGCGCTGGCGCCGGACAACACGATCGAGGCGGTGCGGGTAAAGCGGGCGCACGGATTTGCGTTCGGTGTGCAGTGGCATCCGGAATGGGGCTATGCCGATGACAGCGCGAGCCTGGCGATCTTCCGCGCGTTCGGCGAGGCATGTGTGGCGTATCAGTCGGGCATGCGTAAGGCGGCATGACGGCCCCCACCCCAACCCTCCCCCGCTTCGCGGGAGAGGGGGTTCAAAGCGCCCCCTCTCCCGCGAAGCGGGGGAGGGTTGGGGTGGGGGCAAAGGGAGGTTGACATGGATCTGCAACTGGCGGGCAAGAAGGCGCTGATCACCGGCGGCTCGAAGGGCATCGGCCGCGCGACGGCCGAGGCGCTGGCGGACGAAGGCTGCGACGTGACATTGGTGGCGCGCGAGCAGGCGGCGCTCGACGCGGCCGCCGCCGCGATCCGCGCGCGCAGGCAGGTGAATGTGCGGACGATCTCGGCCGATCTGTCGTCCGACGCTGCGGTGCGGCGCGTGGCGGAGCAGGCCGGCGAGCTCGACATCCTGGTGAACAACGCGGGCGCGATTCCGCCGGGCGATCTGCTGTCGGTGGACGACGAGAAGTGGCGCCAGGCGTGGAACCTGAAAGTGTTCGGCTACATCTCGTTCTGCCGCGTGGTCTATGCGCGGATGAAGGCGCGCAAGTCCGGCGTGATCATCAATGTGATCGGCGCGGCGGGCGAGAGTTTCCCCTCCGGCTACATCGCCGGCGCCGCGGGCAATGCGTCGCTGATGGCGTTCACCCGCGCGCTGGGCAAGCAGGCACCGTCGGATGGGCTGCGGGTGGTGGCGATCAATCCTGGCCCGGTTGAGACCGATCGGTTGGTCATGCTGCGGCGCGCGGAGGCGCAGGCGAAGTTTGGCGATCCGGAGCGGTGGCGCGAACTGACGGCGAACATGCCGTTCGGCCGCGCGGCGACGCCGGCGGAGATCGCCAATGCAGTGGCGTTCCTGGCGAGCCCGCGGTCCGGCTATACGACCGGCACGGTCCTGACGATAAACGGCGGCGGATAAGGCCGCGCTGCCAATTTACCGGAAATTAGCGAACCGACGCGAGACTGGCTGAGACGCCCCGCAAGCCAACCGGCGCGCTGGATGGCGTCATCCGGTTGGGGGCTCGGCACGATGTCGGTATCAGACGAAGGCGATCTCGGCGTCAGAACCCGCTTCCTGGGCCTTGACCCCGGGGCATGCCAGTTGCTCACGGATTTCTGGCCCACCGTCGAGCGTGGACTGCCTGAGCTCCTCGAAGGGTTCTATCAGCACGTTGCCTCCATCCCGCACCTCAGGCAGATGGTTGGGGACCGGATCCCCGAGCTGAAGCGGGCCCAGACGGCGCATTGGCAGCGGCTGTTCTCCGGCCGCTTCGATGCGGCCTATTTCACCGGTGTGCGGACCATCGGCCTCATGCACCACAAGATCGGCCTTGAGCCGCGCTGGTATATCGGCGCCTACACCCACGTGCTCAACCGCCTGATCGCGTTGGCGGTCCGCGCGCATCGCTGGTCGCCGCGCAAGCTCGCGGCACTGATCGCCGCAGTGAATGCCGGCGTCATGCTCGACATGGACATCGCGATCTCGGTGTATCAGGAAGCGCTGCTTGCCGAGCGGGAGCAGCGGACCAAGCGGGTCGATGCCCTGCTGCACGCATTCGAGGAGAAGACCGGCGGCCTGGTCGGTGCGGTGGCCGCGGCGGCGACCGAACTCGAAGCAACGGCGCGAACAATGACGGCAACCACCAGCGAGACCACCCGGCAGGCGACCGCCGTCGCGGAAGCGGTCGAGGCGGCAAGCATCAACGTGCAGACGGTCGCATCCGCCGCCGAGGAACTGTCGGCGTCGATCTCGGAAATCTCCCGCCAGGTGGCGCAATCATCCGAAATCGCCGACAAGGCGGTGCAGGATGCCAATCGCACCGACAACATCGTCAAGACGTTAGCGGAAGGAGCGCAGAAGATCGGCGATGTCGTCGGCCTGATCAGCACGATCGCCGGGCAGACCAATCTGCTCGCGCTCAATGCGACGATCGAGGCGGCGCGCGCCGGGGACGCCGGCAAGGGCTTCGCGGTGGTGGCTTCCGAGGTCAAGAGCCTGGCTGCTCAGACGGCGAAGGCCACCGACGACATCGGCCGGCAGATCGCACAGATCCAGGTCGCGACCAAGGAAGCCGTGGTGGCCATCGAAGGGATCTCCGGAACCATCCGTGAAGTGAGCCGGATCGCGGCGGCGATTGCCGCGGCGGTGGAAGAGCAGGGCGCGGCGACGAAGGAGATTGCCCGCAACGTGCATGAAGCGGCGGCGGGCACGCAACAGGTAAGCACCAACATCGTCGGTGTGAGCCGCGGAGCGACCGAGACAGGGGAAGCGGCTTCGAACGTGCTGGATGCGGCTGGCGGTTTGTCGGGACAGGCCGAGCGGCTCAGCGGCGAGGTCCAGCAGTTCATCACCGGCATCAAGGCGGCCTGAGCCGGCTGCGAACTGGGGGGCTCAGGCGCGGTAACGGCGTGGGATCATGCGGTTGGCGATCACGGTGAGCGCCAGTGTGGTCGCCATCAGGATGAAGGCGATCGCGGCGGCGAACGGCCAGTTGTTGTCGGTGCTGAACGCCCAGTAGAGCAGCGGCGCCATCATGTGAAAGCGCGGCCCGCCGAGCAGTACCGGCGTCGCGAAGGCGTTCATGCACAGGATGAAGCACAGCACCGCCGCGATCGCGATGCCCGGCAGGGCCAGCGGAAACACCACGCGCCAGAACGCACGTGACGGGTCGGCGCCCATCGATGCCGCGGCTTCTTCCAGGCGTGGATCGATGCCCTCGAACACGGTCTGCAAGGTCAGCACGGTAAACGGCAGGTTGATCGCGATGATGCCGACGATCACCGCGGTCTCGGCATACATCAGGTTCACCGGACCCGCGCCGAAGCCGAGCCGCGCCAGCGTGTCCAGCATGCCGCCGCGGGCGAACAGGATCATCCAGCCGGCGGTGCGCGTGGTGGAGCCGATGAACAGCGGCAGCACCATCAGCACCACCAGCGCGGACTTCCACCGGCTGGTGGTGCGCGCCAGCCGCCAGGCCATCGGCAGCCCGAGCAGGAGGCACACCGCGGTGACGATGACCGAGACGCGGATGGTGGTGACCAGCACGTCCCAGTAGAATGGGTCGGCGAAGAAGCGCAGGTAGTTCGCCGGCGTTACCGCCTCGATCATCAGCTCGGTCGGATCGAAGCGGTTCAGGCTGTCGCGCGCCAGCAGCGACAGCGGCACCACCAGAGTCAGCATCATCAGCAGGCTGGCAGGACCGAGCAGAGTCAGTGCAGCGCCGGACTCGCGACGCTGCGCGGCACGTTCGATGTTTGACGTCGCGAGAGGCGGGTTCACTGCCTGACTCACGTACAACCGTCATTCCCGCGCAAGCGGGAACCCAGAGCCGCAAACGAAGGTGCCGATCCCCCTGGGTGCCCGCCTTCGCGGGCATGACGATGATGGGTCGGCGGCATCACCCGTGCTGAATGTTCTTCAACCACCAGTCGTTCAGATCCGGCATCGCCTGAGCGAACACCGGATAATCCGCGGTCACCAGCTTCGGTTTCGGCTCGGGGAAGGCCAACTGCTCGCCGACCCTGCCGGACAGCGGCGCGTCATCGACTGTCGGCAGATAGCCCATATGCGCGGCGAATCCCTGCTGCGCCGGCGGCTCCAGCATCGCGTTCATGTATTTGTAAGCGGCTTCCTTGTCCGGTGCGTTCTTCGGCAGCACCATGCCTGACACGTAAAGAATGGCGCCCTCCTTCGGGAAGTTGCCCTTCACCGGGAAGCCGGCGTTCTGCCACATGAAGGTGCGCGCGAGCCAGATCACACCCACATCGATCTCGCCCGACTTGAACGCCGGCGCCAGCGCATCGGTCTCCGGATACAGCCGCAGCCCGTTGGCGTTCAGCTTCAGCATGAACGCCTTGGCCTTGTCGAAATCGTTGGTCTTGCCCGTCTCGTAGAGGCTGGCCGCCATCATCACCCACGGCGCGACGGTGCTGACCATGCCGATCTTGCCCTTCCACTTGGCGTCGAGCAGATCACCGAATGTGCGCGGTGGATCGGTCACGTTGGTCGGGTTGTACACCAGCACCTGCGCACTGTAGATGTGCGGCACGAAGCCGGGCATGCGCAGCTCTTCCACCACATGCTTCAGGTTCGGCACCTGCTTCTCGTCCAGGTTCTCGACAAGCCCGGCATCGTTGACGCGATAGCCGTTCACCGCGCCGACGCAGGCGATGTCCACGCTGCCCCGCGCGAGCTTGCGCTGCGCGTAGAGTTTCGCGACGCGGGGCGACTCGTCGCCGATATCCTGCACGACGTCGATGCCGGCCGGCTTCAGGATCGGTTCGTCGATGTTCTCACGCAGCAGCCGGGCATAGTCGCCGCCCCAGGTGCCGACGATGCATTGCTCCGCCGCGCGTGCCGGACGGATGATCGCCGGCGCGGCCAGCAACGCCGCACCCCCCAGCACGCTGCGCCGCGACAAGGTGAGGTCACGCATGATTGGTCTCCCTGATGATGGCCTGTTCGCTTGGACCCGCATTCATCGCACGGCCGGCTGAGTCGAAGAGCCGTTCGTCATCCGGCCCCCAGCGCAGCGCCACGCGCGTGCCGGCACTGTGACGGCGCGTCGCATCGGCGCCAAGCCCCGGTCCGCGCGCCAGGATCGTGATGTCCGGGCCGATCCGCACGGCATGCTCCACGACCGAGCCAAGCCAGGTGCACAGTTCCACCTCGCCTTCGATGCATGCGTCGGAACCAGGCGGCGCCAGCCTTACGCTGTCCGGACGGACCGCCAGCGTCGCGTCGCCGTCCCGCGCATAGCGTCCAGCCAGCGCGATCGTTCCGCCATCGGGCAGCACAAGACGGCAGTTTGCGTCCAGCTTGCCGGTGACGATGTTGCTGCCGCCGATGAAGCGCGCCACGAACGGATTTGCCGGTTGGCCGTGCACCTCCTCCGGCGTGCCGATCTGCTGCACGCGGCCTTCGTGCATCACCACGAGCCGATCGGCCAACGCCATCGCCTCGGTCTGGTCGTGCGTCACCATGATCGTGGTGATGCCGCCGTTCTGCTGCAGGATGCGGATCTCGCGCGCCATCTCCTGGCGCAGCGCGGCATCCAGATTGGACAGCGGCTCGTCGAGCAGCAGCACGCGCGGCTGGATCGCCAGCGCGCGGGCCAGCGCGACGCGCTGCTGCTGGCCGCCGGAAAGCTGACGCGGCAGGCGCAAGGCGAACTCTTCGAGCTTCACCATCCGCAGCATCTCTGCCACCCGCGCCTGGATCGCGGCGGCACCCATGCGCCGCATTTCCAGCCCGAAGGCGATGTTGCGCGTCACGGTGAGATGCGGAAACAGCGCATAGCTCTGGAACACAATCCCCATCTCGCGCCGATGCGGCGGCAGCGCAATGATACTGCTGCCGTCCAGCCGGATGTCGCCCGCGCTCGGCGGCACGAAGCCGGCAATCATGCGCAGCGTCGTGGTCTTGCCGCAGCCCGACGGGCCGAGCAGCACGATCAGCTCGCCGGGGTGCACGGCCAGGCTGACCGCATCCACCGCGGTCTGGTTTCCGAAGTTCTTGCTCAGCCGGTCGAGCGCGAGCGCGGTGGCTGCGCTCATTGCACCACCCGGCCCAGGCGGACGAACCGGTCGAGCAGCAGCAGCACCGCTGCCACCGCGACGATCTGCGCCACCGCAACAGCGGAGACCAGCGGGTCGATGTGATACTCAAGGTACTGCAGCACCGCGACCGGCAGCGTGGTGACCCCGGGGCTGGTCAGGAACAGCGCCAGCTCGAGGTTCTCGAACGAGATCACGAAGGCGAACAGCGCGGCGGCGATGATGCCGGCGCGCATCGCCGGCAGCGTCACCCGCCAGATGACGGTGAGCGGACCGGCGCCAAGACTGGCGGCAGCCTCCTCAGCGGCGCGGTCATGGTTGGTCAGGCTGGCGAGGCAGAGCCGCACCACCCAGGGCGTGGTGACCATGACGTGCGCCAGCACCAGACCGGCCATCGACCCGGTCACCGCGGAACCGAGCTGTTCGTCGATCGCCACCAGCGTCACGTAGATGGCGAGCCCGAGCGCGATGCCAGGCATGGTCAGCGGCGCGAGCAGCAGGCTGGAGATCACGCCACGGCCGCGAAAGCGATGGCGTGCGAGGCCGATGCCGGCGGGGACGCCGAGCAGCAGACTGCCGGCAACCGCCGCGGCACCAAGCTGGAGACTGGTGAGCACGGCGTTGCCGAAGTTGGGCAGGATGGCGGGATACCAGGACAGCGTGTAGCCGCGCGGCGGAAACAGGATCAGCTTCTCGTTGAACAGGCTGAGATAGAGCGTGAGCAGCAGCGGCACCACGATCAGTGTGGCGCCGCAGACGATCAGCCCCTGCACGATGGCGCGTTCAGCCGCGCGCACCATGCCGTCGGGGCGGATGCGCGTCGACGGCATGGCGTTGCTGCTGGCTATCATGCCCCCGATCGTATTAGGCTTGCGATGTGCGAGCCTGACCGGCGGCGGATGACGCTGTCAACCGCCCGGCAACCGGCGCTGCCCCCGGGTCGATGCAATTCTCCGATGCGCCAGAAATCCGCTTCGCCCGGCTGACGACAAGACAAGTGACCTCCA
>JBGPND010000074.1:0-21932 GCA_041487355.1 Acetobacteraceae bacterium
CGCGACGTGCCGCGCCAGTCCGCCGGCACCGGCCACGAATACCTGTGCCACCTGCCGTCCGACTGGACGCGGGCCGAGGCGGCATGATGCACGCGGTCGAAGTGCGCAACGTGCGGCGCGTCTTCCGCACGCGCGCCGGCATGCTGACGCCGGAGCGCGTGGTGCGCGCGGTGGACGGCGTATCGTTCGTCCTGCCGGCCGGCGACGTGCTCGGCATCGTCGGCGAGTCCGGCTGCGGCAAATCCACCCTGGCACGCCTGATCCTCGGCCTGCTGCCGCCGAGCGAGGGCGATGTCCTGGTGGATGGCCGCAGCCTCGCCAGCATGGACCGGCGCGAGCGCGCGCGGCTGATCCAGCCGGTGTTCCAGGATCCGTTCTCCTCGCTCAATCCACGTCAGCGCATCCGCGACATCGTCGGCCTGCCGCTTGCGGCGCAAGGCAATGTCCCCGCGGTGCAGCGGCGCGACCGGGTGATGGCAATGCTCGCCCGCGTCGGCATCTCGCCCGACATGGCGGACCGGCTGCCGGCGCAGTTGTCCGGCGGCCAGCGCCAGCGCGTGGCGATCGCACGAGCGCTGGTGCTGCGGCCGCGCATCGTGGTGTGCGACGAACCGACCAGTGCGCTCGACGTTTCGGTGCAGGCGCAGATCCTGAACCTGCTCGCCGAACTCAGGCGCGATCTCGGCCTGACCTATCTGTTCATCAGCCACAACCTCGCGGTGGTCGAGCATATCGCGACCGAGGTCGCAGTGATGTATCTCGGCCGCTTCGTCGAGCAGGCGCCGGTGGATGCGCTGTTCCACGACCCGCGGCATCCCTACACGCGCGCATTGCTGGCCTCCGTGCTGACGCCGGAGCCGGGCAAGGGAATTCCGGATGTCGGGCTGGGCGAGAGCTATCCTGATCCGGCCAACATCCCATCCGGCTGCCGTTTCCATCCGCGTTGCCCGCTGGTGATCGAGCGCTGCCGCAACGAGGCCCCCGATGGGATCATCCGCGACGGCCGCCTGACCGAATGCCTGCGGGCATAAGGCTGCCGTTAACCAGCGGTGCTCTACGGTGCTGAGGTCGCAGAGAAATTTTCACCGCAGAGGCGCAGAGGTCGCGGAGTAGGCGAGCGATACCGCCGAGTGCAGGTCTTGACTTGTAATCGTCGTTCCTGCGCAAGATCGTGTGAAGCAATCGACGAGCGCCACGTCCGACTGTCATTGCGAGCGGAGCGAAGCAATCTCGTGGAGAACGCCCCCGAGATTGCTTCGCTCCGCTCGCAATGACTGGGGGGTAGTTCGGCTCGACGATGAGTCATCGCCCCCGCTCGGGCGGTATGACCGATCTCGCCTCATCTGCACCCTCTGCGCCTCTGCGGTGAATTTGCTCCGCGATCTCAGACCGGAGTTGACGGCCGCCTGACCGAATGCCTGCTGGCATGATACAAGCATTCCACCAGCACTCGATCACGGCGCTGTGGCTTGCGTGGTTGATCTATTGGTGCGTTGCCGCAATCGGCGCCAAGGCGACCCGCCGTCAGGAGAGCGTGGCCTCGCGGCTGTCGCATCTTCTCCCGTTGTTCCTGGGCGTTGGCCTGCTGATCTCGTCGCATATTGCTGATTGTTATGCTGGCCGCTCGCACGGAGCAGGCTGAGATGGCTGACAGTTCAATAGTGGCACTGGTTGAGCGCAGCCACGCGCGCCGCGCATAAGGGACAGAGCGGGGCATGCCGGGTCTCGGTGGCGATCGCCACGCGCCGCTGGCCGGAGACGGCAACCTGCGTTGCGGCACGTCTGGCGCCTGGCGGTAGACCTAGCCGCGTTTGACGGTGATCGAAGCGCCCTCGCCTGGCGTCGAAGGCCGCGGACCCTGAACCGCCAGGCAAGATTCACCGCAGAGGCGCGGAGGCGCAGAGACCGAAATGCGCGCTTCGCGTCGAAGCTTGCACTCGGGCAGTGACCCGAGTGCGCGCCCATTCCGGCTCTGTGATTGCTGTGTCTCTGTGGTGAATCTTCTTCTCCGTTCAGGCCGCGGTGAGTTGCGTCGCCGCCTCCTGCGGGATGCTGCTCTGGCCGGAAGATGGTTCGCGGATCATGTAGCCGCGGCCCCACACGGTGCCGATCAGGTTGTCGGCGCCGGCAGTCGCCAGCTTCTTGCGCAGCTTGCAGATGAACACGTCGATGATCTTCATCTCCGGTTCATCCATGCCGCCGTAGAGGTGATTGAGGAACGCCTCCTTGGTCAGCACCATCCCCTTGCGCAGCACCAGCAGCTCGAGGATCGCATACTCCTTGCCGGTCAGATGCACCTGCTGCCCCTCGACCAGCACCTCGTGACTGTCCAGATTGAGCTGCAGCGGGCCGACGCGCAGCGAAGGCTGGCTGAACCCCTTGCTGCGCCGGACGATGGCCTGCATCCGGGCGAGCAGCTCGGCCTTGTCGAACGGCTTGGTGATGAAGTCATCCGCACCCAGGCCGAGACCCTTCACCTTCGCCTGCGGCCGCGACAGGCCGGACAGGATCAGCACCGGCGTGTCGTTGCGGGACACGCGCATCCGCCGGACCACCTCGAAGCCCTCGATGTCGGGCAGCAGCAGGTCGAGCACCACGATGTCGTAGTCATAGTGGCGGGCCAGTTCGAGGCCTTCCTCGCCGGTGTCGGCATGATCGACCACCGCACCGTTGGCCTTCAGCATCAGGGTGACGCCGCGGGCCGCGATGAGATCATCTTCGATGAGCAGGACGCGCATTGCTTGCTTCCTTCGGTATCGAGCGCATCATGTCTACCACTATAGCGTGTGCTATACCATCGTTTTTTCACGATTTGCGTGTATCTTCTGACGCAACGACGTTGCAAGTTTCGGTTCTGAGAGACTATTGGCGACCGTATTCCAAGATTACAAAGGTGGTTTGTCTCAATGAGATATACGTCTCTCCTGGAGCGCAGCATCGCCTGCCGGGCTGGGTTGCAAGCTCTTGCTCCCATGCGCCTGGAAGGGCGCGTGACCGGTCTTTCCGGCCTGATGGTCGATATCGATGGGCTGGGCGGGCATGTTTCCGTCGGCGATCGTCTGGTCCTGGCGGCTCGCGACGGGCACGACATACCCGCAGAGATCGTCGGCTTCCGCAACGGCCTGGCACAGGCCATGCCGCTTGCCGCGCTGGATGGGCTCGGGCCTGGCAGTGCCGCGCTGTGCCGCGGCGAGCCGAACGGGCTGCCCGCCGCCAGAGCTGGATTTGCCTTCGGCGGCGGAGGGACGCTGGCGGTGGCGGATGGCTGGCTGGGGCGCGTGCTGGATCCCCTCGGCCGGCCGTTGGACGGCCACGGCCCCTTGCCCGCCGGCCCGCTGCCGCGTCGCGTGCGGGCCGCGCCACCCGACGCGACGCAGCGCGCGCGGCTCGGTCCGCGCCTCGATCTCGGCGTGCGGGCACTCAACTGCTTCACCACCTGCCGGTGCGGCCAGCGGCTCGGGCTGTTCTCGGGCTCCGGCATCGGCAAGTCGAGCCTGCTCGCGATGCTGGCACGGCACACCGCGTGCGACGTCGCGGTGCTCGCCCTGGTCGGCGAACGCGGGCGGGAGGTGCGCGAATTCCTGGAGGACGATCTGGGTGAGGCCGGGCTGGCACGCTCGGTCGTGGTTGTCGCCACCTCGGACTCGCCGCCCCTGATGCGCCGCCAGGCGGCGTTCTCGGCCATGACGGTGGCCGAACATTTCCGCGACCAGGGGAAGTCCGTGCTGCTGCTGATGGACAGCGTCACGCGGTTCTGCCTGGCGCTGCGCGAGATCGGCCTGTCCACCGGCGAACCGCCGGCCACCCGTGGCTATCCGCCGAGCGTGTTCGCCGAACTGCCGCGCCTGCTGGAGCGCGCCGGGCCGGGGCTGGAGCGGCCGGACGGCGCCGCCGGCCACATCACCGCGCTGTTCAGCGTCCTGGTGGAGGGCGATGACCACAACGAGCCGGTGGCCGACGCGGTGCGCGGGATCCTGGATGGTCATGTCGTGCTGGATCGCCGAATCGCCGAGGGCGGGCGCTACCCCGCGGTCGACGTCCTGCGTTCGCTGTCGCGCGCCGTGCCGGGATGCAACGAACCGGAGGAGAATGCTCTGGCGCGCCGCGCCCGCACCATTCTGGCGCTGCATGCCGACATGGTGGACATGGTGCGCCTCGGCGCCTATCGTTCCGGCAGCGATCCAGCGGTGGATGAGGCCGTGGCGCTGGCGCCTCGCATCGAGGCGATGCTGCGCCAGGAGCGGGCCGAACAGACCAGTATCGCGGACAGCTTCGCGCGGTTGCGTGCGGCGCTGGAGCCCGCATGACGCGCGATCCGCTGGAATCGCTGCTGCGGCTGCGCCGCCTCACGGTAGACCAGGCAAGGCGCGGCCTCGCCGATTGCCTGCGGGTCGAGAGCCTGGCGGCGCAGTCGGTGGCCGCGATCGCGGCCGCCATCGAGCGGGAGACCGAGGTGGCCACCAACCTGGCTTCAGGCGATGCGGAGGTGGAGGCATTCGCCGCCTGGCTCCGGCGCATCCGCCCGAAGCAGCGTGCGGCGCAGGCGGCGGAGGCGCAGGCCGAGGCAGCGACGGCGCAGGCGCGTGCCGTCCTGGCCGCCGCCCGTGCCGCCGTGCGGGCGGTGGAGGAGATGCTGGAGAAACACGCCGTGGCCAGGCTGGCGGAGGCAGAGCGCCAAGCCCAGCGCGAGATCGACGAGGCGGCGCAGCGAAGCGGGGAGTGCTGAGGCGTCATACTATCTCTCGAAGAACGGTGACCCACCGGACCCACCCCTTTCGTCATGGCCGGGCTTGACCCGGCCATCCCTCGCAGCACCGGTGCTGGTACAGATGCCCGGGTGATCCCCGGATCAAGTCCTGGGACGGGCAAGACGGAGAAGGAATGGCGACGAATAAGTCACCATCAACGTGATTTGGTATCAGTCCTCGGCCAGCAGCTTATCGAGGGTGACCGGGCAGGCCGCGGGCGGCGGCAAGGGTGGCTGCCCGTCGATTGTCGCGGGAAACCGCTGCAGCGCGCGACGATAGAGGCGCGCCAGGTCGATCCGCTGACGCATGGACGGCGCAAAGGCGTCCGGCACGAGGCAGCATACCAGGGATCGCAATGCCGATCGTTTGTGAAAGTCGTGGTGGACTACATGGCGAAGGTCCGGTCCCCGACGATAGCAGTGCGGCGCCCTGTCAGCGCCCTCTGGTGCCGTCCGACGCCGGACACGCGGCGCACGGCGGTTGCGTCAGGCGGCGACGAAAGCGGCACCAACCGGGCATTTTTGTTGCAGACACACAGGAACCGCCCGTATCACCCCAACATTCGGCAATACCATACGTGCCGACAGGGAGAAGACCATGGATGGCTTCGACGCGCCGCATGACGCGATGCCGTGGCGCGGCCTTGATCCCGTCGACTGGTCCGCGCTGCGTGCATTGGGCCACCGAATGCTGGACGACATGATGGACCATCTCGCCGGCATTGCAGAGCAGCCGGTCTGGACGCGGCTGCCGGACGCGTTGCGCAATGAGCTGGCGGATGGCCCTCTGCCGCGGCAGGGTGAGGGGGCAGAAGCCGCCTACGACGACTTCCGGCGGCTGGTTCTGCCGTATGCTACCGGAAATCTGCATCCGCGCTTCATGGGATGGGTGCACGGCGGTGGCAACCCGGTCGGGATGCTGGCGGAACTGCTGGCCGGCGCGTTGAATGCCAACCTCGGTGGGCGCGACCATGCACCGATTGAGGTCGAGCGTCAGGTCATCCGCTGGGCAGCCGATATGGTCGGGCTGCCGGAGACAAGCTCCGGCCTGTTGGTTACCGGCACTTCGATCGCCAACATGATCGCGCTGCTGGTGGCGCGCACGTTTACGCTTGGCCCCAGCGTGCGGCACGAAGGGCTGCAGCAAAGTCGCCTCGTGGCATACACGTCGCAGGCCATACATGACTGCATCCCTGCCGCCATGGACATGACCGGGATTGGCACCGACGCGCTGCGCCGCATCCGCTGCGACAGCGCGCACCGCATCGATCTGGCGGCCTTGCGTGGTGCGATTGCCAACGACCGCGCAGCCGGCCTGCAACCGTTCTTCATTGCCGGAACGGCCGGCACGGTAGACGTCGGCGCCATCGATGACCTGGATGCGCTGGCCGAGCTATGTGCCGCCGAAGGTATTTGGTTCCACGTTGACGCGGCCTTCGCGGCATTGGTCTGCCTGTCGCCGAAGCTGCGACCCTTGCTGCGGGGCATCGAGCGCGCGGATTCTGTCGCGTTTGATTTTCATAAGTGGGGTCAGGTGCCTTACGATGCAGGCTGTATCCTGGTGCGCGAGCAATCGCATCAGCTTGCTACCTTTGCGAGCCCCGCGGCCTATCTGAGGCGCGAATCGCGTGGCCTGGCTGGCGGCCACCCGTGGCCATGCGACCTGGGCCCTGATCTGTCGCGCGGCTTTCGTGCCTTGAAGGTCTGGATGACGCTCAAGGCCTATGGGGCCGACCGGCTGGGCGCAGTGGCTGAGACATGTTGTGCAAACGCGAGCTACCTGGCGGAACGCGTTGCACGCGAGGCAACACTCGAATTGTTGGCTCCGGTCACACTCAACACCGTCTGCTTCCGCATTTGCGATGGCACAGATGATCTCGATCGTCTGAATGCGGACATCGTAATTGATCTACACGAGTCCGGCTTGGTCGCGCCATCCACCACGTTTGTCGACGGTCGGCTGGCGATCCGCGCCGCGATCACCAACCATCGCACGCAGCGCGAGGACATGGACGCTCTGGTGGACATGGTACTTGCAACCGTCGCGAAGAGGAAGAACAGGTGACAATGGGCTGCCCGAGTTTGGCATCGGCACCGGGTGTCGCATCGTTCTACCACAGCGCCCCAAGACGGAAGTCATACTCGCGTGGACAGAAGGGAGCCCATCCTGCGTCGGGTGCGAAGGTCATCTCCCCGAAAACGATCTTTCGGCCGTCAATTGAATACAAATCAACCCTTACAAAATCATAGCCATCGCTCAGTCTCTCTGCCACCGCGACCATTTCGTCCAGATTACTTGGTCTGTCAATGATTGGACCCACCGGATGGTTGTTAATATTGAACGGCTGGGGCTCCCAATGCGCATTGAAAACCCTTGCCATGTGGTGTGTGAACCGCCCGACATGGACCCGCACATAGTGGCATTTGCCGTGGAACATCCAGAACTTATAGTCCAACGGTATGCCGTAGGTGCTATCTGACAAATATTGCTCTGCGATGATGCGGCGTGGTATGCTTGCGTAGTGGACCTCGTTCATTATGCCGCCGAACGGCGTGTCAAGGAAGGTCTTGCATCTATGTCTCAGGGCGTCAGCATCTTCGTTCTTCTTGTCTTCGACGAGGATGGTCATCTCAGATCCGTGCGTGGCCTTTAGAACAAATTTGCCTGGCAACGTTGCCAACGGCAGCTCGGCCACATCGTCTACCACACAGTAGACCTCGTTGAGGAAGGCGTCTCCTACCTTCGCGCGCACATACTCCCGGACCGCCCACTTGTCGGCGAGAACTCCGTACAGCGGGTTTGTGTCAAAGAGCTTACGGTGCGCTATCTTTTCGGAAAACGTGCGCGGCTTCCTGACGTGTGGCCAGTAGCCCTGCCTTTGCCTAAACATCAGGCGCTCGTACAGAACTCTGCCAATTACCCTCTGCTCGATTGACCAGAAGGGAACATCAGAGATCAGCCCGCTTATCCTGTCTCCGTAGTAGTGGAGATACCAGATCGCGTTGCGGTTGGCTGCGGCCACTGTAGACGCTCCCGGGGATTAATCCCTCGCGCTCGGACCATGCGGCCGGCGCAGGACGATGGCGATAAGGCCGAGACCGCCGATGACAACGCCAATGGCGACAGCTGTGATGCTATAGAGCATGGTGCCTACCATAATGGCTGACCTTATCTACACAGGCCGTGGCACGTTGCGCAACAATGAACGGATCGCAAGGACGCCGCACCTGCCCAGAAGCGGCCGCTGGGTCCGCAAGATGGTCGGCATCACGGATCAGCGGAAAACCCAGCCACGCTTGGAACCCCTGGTTTGAGGAGCAAGCCCGGCGGGCAGCTGTGCCGCAACCGATCACAGACGCGCTCATGGACCACCCTAACACGCAGAGGGTTCCGAAACCTTCGAGCAGGGGATATCGATTCATGCCAGAGGTCGCGGGACCTTCCGTCAGTTCCCGGCTCGTTCGCCTATAGCTTGCCGTGACTCCGCTCCCCGGACCCCGACCACGATTTCGTCCTGGCTCTCGCGGAGGCCGGCGGGGCCGACTATCTATCTTGTCACTGGCGACAAGTCTGGGCTCCCGGTCCTGAAATCACATCGCGGCACCCGAGATCCTTCAGGCGAAGGAGTTCGCCGAACGGCTGTAGCCCAGAAGGTTCCGCCGCTCGTGCAAAGCTGGCACCCCGCCGCCCAGCCGTGCTTTATCCCCACCACATAAGCGCAAGGAACCCGCATACATGCGTATCGCGATGATCGGCGGCGGCTATGTCGGCCTCGTCTCCGGCGCCTGTTTCGCCGAGTTCGGCACCGACGTCACGGTGGTGGAGGCCGATGCCCGGAAGCTGGCCGCACTCAACGAAGGCCGCATGCCGATCTACGAACCCGGCCTCGACAAGCTGGTCGCGGAGAACGTCAAGGCTGGCCGGCTCGCCTTCACCAGCGACCTCGCCGCCGCGGTCCGCGATGCCGAGGCGGTGTTCATCGCCGTCGGCACACCCACCCGCCGCGGCGACGGCCATGCCGACCTGACCTATGTCTACGCCGCCGCCGAGCAGGTGGCCCGTGCGCTGACCGGCTACGCGGTGATCGTCACGAAATCCACCGTCCCGGTCGGCACCGGCCGCGCGATCGCGGACATCGTCCGCACCGCCCGCCCGGACCTCGACTTCGACGTGGCCTCCAATCCGGAATTCCTGCGCGAGGGCAACGCGATCGGCGACTTCATGCGCCCCGACCGCGTGGTGATCGGCTTGGAGAGCGACCGCGCGCGTGAGGTGCTGCGCCAGGTCTACCGCCCGCTCTACTTGATCGAGGCGCCGATCGTGTTCACCGACATCGAGACGGCGGAGCTGACCAAGTACGCCGCCAACGCGTTCCTGGCGATCAAGGTCACCTTCATCAACGAAATGGCCGATCTCTGCGAGAAGGTCGGCGCCGACGTGCACGACGTCGCGCGCGGCATCGGCCTCGACGGCAGGATCGGCCGCAAGTTCCTGCATCCCGGACCCGGCTATGGCGGCTCCTGCTTCCCCAAGGACACGCTGGCCCTGGTGCGCACCGCGCAGGATTACGGCGCGCCGTCGCGTCTGGTGGAGGCCACCGTCGCGGTCAACGACGCGCGCAAGTCGAGCATGGCGATGCGGGTGATCAACGCCTGCGGCGGCTCGGTGCGCGGCAGGACCATTGCCGTGCTGGGCCTCACCTTCAAGCCGGAGACCGACGACATGCGCGACGCGCCGTCGCTCTCCATCGTGGCCCGCCTGGCCGGCGACGGCGCCACGATCCGCGCCTTCGATCCCGAGGGAATGCAGCAGGCCCGCCCGCTGCTGCCCGAAGGCGTGACGTATTGCCGCGATGCGTTCGACGCGGCGCAGGGTGCCGACGCGCTGGTGCTGATCACCGAATGGAACGAGTTCCGCGCGCTGAGCCCGACGCGGCTGCGCGACACGATGCGCGGCCGCGTGCTGGTCGACCTGCGCAACGTCTACGATCCGGTGGCGATGCGGCAGGCCGGCTTCGACTACCACTGCGTGGGACGTCCAAACCGGCCGTCGGCCACCGACCGGCTGCCAGGGTAATCCTTTTGCAACGCCCGGGGCGTAGCCTGGGCCGCATGCACATCACCGTCTGCATCTGCACGCATGACCGGCCCGGCTATGTGCGCGACTGCCTGGAGGGCCTGCGGCGGCAGACGGTTGGCGACGAACAGTTCGACATCCTCGTGGTCGACAGCACCTCGACGGGTGAGGTCCCGACCGAGTTGGCGCGGCTGGTCTCCGACCTCCGCAACGCACGTCTGCTGCGGGTCGGGGAGCCAGGGGTCAGCATGGCGCGCAATGCCGGCGCCTGGGAAGCGGACGGCGACTACATCGCCTATATCGACGACGATGCGATCCCGGCCCCCGACTGGATCGAGCGCATCCTGGAGGCGATCGGCGAGACCGACCCGCCGCCCGCATTGATCGGCGGACGCATCCTGCCGCACTGGGAGGCGCCGTTGCCTTCCTGGTGGCCGCCGAGCCTGCGCGGTGCGTTGTCCATCATCGAGCTGGAAGGACAAGGCGAATACCGCTCCGCGTCCCTGCCGCCCGGGTTCGAGCCGTACGGAGCGAACATGGTGGTGCACGCCCTGCCGCTGCTCGCCATCGGCGGCTTCGGCAGGCAGAGCGGCCGCTTCGGCACGGCCTTGCTGTCCGACGAGGAGGTGCAGCTCGCCTGGAGGCTGCAGGACGCGGGGCATTCGGCACGCTACGATTCGCGGATCGTGGTGCGGCACCAGATCCAGGCGGCACGGCTGACCCCGGCCTGGCTGCTGTCGCGGCTCTACTGGCAGGGCGTCTCGACGGTGCGGACGCGCCGGCTGCTCGGCCGGCCGGGTGCGGTATGGCAGGAGTTGCCGCGCCGCCTCGTGGTGGCGGCACTGCTCGCTCCGTCGGCTTTGCTGCCGCGCCACAGCACTCGCCTCGTTGCGTGCCGCTGGCGGCTCGCCTACGCGCTCGGCTTCATCCGCGCCGCGCTCGGCTGGCGGGCGGTCGCGTCGCCCGCGCGCCCCGGCGGGTAGCAGGCGTGCAGCTCTATCGCTGGCAGGGCAAGACGCGGAACTTCGGCGATGAGCTGAACACGCTGATCTGGCCGCGCCTGCTGCCGGACTTCTTCGACGACGACCCGGCCGAGGTTTTCCTGGGCATCGGCTCCATCCTCGATGCGCGGCACGCAGCGGATGCGGTGAAGCTGGCAGCGGGCGCCGGCTACGGCGGTTACGAGCCTCTGCCGGCGCTCGATGCCAGTTGGGTCATCCACTGGGTGCGCGGCCCACGCACCGCCCGCCTGCTCGGCCTGCCCGAAAGCCGCGGCCTTGGCGATCCGGCGATGCTGCTGCCCCAGGCCGGCTGGGGCGGTGGCACGCGTGGCGAGCCAGCCGCAGCCCCCACCCCAACCCTCCCCCGCTTCGCGGGAGAGGGGGCGCTGAACTCCCTCTCCCGCGAAGCGGGGGAGGGTTGGGGTGGGCTCAGCAGCCCTCCCGGATCACGTCGCGGGCGAAGTAGGACAGGATCAGGTCGGCGCCGGCGCGCTTGAAGGCGCCGAGCGTCTCGCGCACGACAAGCTGCTCGTTCAACGCCCCGGCGGCGGCGGCGAACTTGATCATCGCGTATTCGCCGCTCACCTGGTAGACTGCGATCGGCAGCAGTGTCCGCTCGCGCAACCGCGCCAGCACATCCAGATACGCCAGGCCCGGCTTGACCATCAGCATGTCGGCGCCCTCGGCCTCGTCCTGCAGCGACTCCCGCAGCGCCTCGCGGCCGTTCAGCGGGTCCATCTGGTAGGTCTTGCGGTCGCCCTTCAGCTCGCAGCCGGCCGCCACCCGGAACGGTCCGTAGAACGCCGAGGCGAATTTTGTCGAGTAGGCCATGATCGGCGCATCGGTGTGCCCGGCCGCATCCAGCGCGTGGCGGATCGCGGCAACCTGGCCGTCCATCATGGCCGACGGCGCCACCATGTCGGCGCCCGCCTCCACCGCCACCACCGCCTGGCGCGCCAGGTTCTCGATGGTGGTGTCGTTCGCCACGTGGTCGTGCTCGATCACGCCGCAATGGCCGTGGTCGGTGTATTCGCAGAAGCAGATATCCGGGATCACCACCAGCTCCGGCGCCGCCCGCTTCGCCCGCCGCACCATGCGCGCGACCAGGCCGTCGCGGTTCCAGGCGTCGCTGCCTGAGGCGTCCTTGTGGTGCGAGATGCCGAACAGCATCAGCGCCTTCACCCCGTCGCGCGCCAGCCCCTCCACCTCACGTTCCAGCTTGCGCTCGGGGATGCGCGAGACGCCCGGCATCTCGGCGATCGGCAGGTGCTCGTCGATGCCTTCCTCGATGAAGATCGGCTGGATCAGATCGTTGGCGGTAACCGCGGTCTCCCGCACCAGGGCGCGCAGGGTGTCGGACTGCCGCAGCCGGCGCAGGCGGGTGGTGGGGAAGCCAGGGGACATGGTGCCTCACGGATGCTGCAGGACCGGTCGGACGAGGCTCCGGTCTACGTCACCCTGGGGGGCAAGACCAGTGCTGGGGTAGAGCAATCGCATTTGGCAGCAGCGCCTTGCGCGGGCGGCTACACGCCGTCACAGGCCCAGTAAAGGAAGCAAGAAGGCAATTTAACACGGAGAAGAAGGGAGGACCGCAGAGGTCGCGGAGAAGGCCTTCATGCGCTTCGCGCGGTGATGAATTGTCTTCCGGCGCGAAGCGGAACGTGTCAACGACTTTGATACAGCCGGGGTCGGTATTTAGGCTCGGATCTTTGGCGTTGCCGCTGGCGGATTGATCCAAGCCGCGGTTGGTTTGGCGGGTAAGCGTCCGGCCAGAGACGCAGCCGTAAAGCTTGACCGTGCTTCGGATCAGGCGGCGATGGCGAGGGGCTGAGCGCCGATGTTCCAGGGCAGCAGTTCGGTGACGCGATTGACCGGATGGGCAGCGATGCGATCGAGCACGTGACGCAGATAGGCCTCGGGATCGAGGCCGTTCAGCTTCGCGGTTTCGATCAGGCTGTAGATGGCGGCGGCGCGCTCACCCCCGGCATCGGAGCCGGCGAACATCCAGTTCTTGCGTCCCAGAGCGAGCGGTCTGATGGCGCGCTCGACAGCGTTGTTGTCGATCGCCAGGGTTCCGTCGTCGAGGTAGCGGATCAACGCTTCCCAGCGCGACAGCGCGTAGCGGATCGCCCCGGCGATGTCGCTTGTTCCGGACACGCGTCGGAGCGTTGCGGTGAACCAGCGATGCAGCCGCTCGATCAGCGGCTTGGCATCCGCCTGGCGCACCTGCCGTCGCAGGTCGGGCGGCTTGCCAATGATCCGCGCCTCGATGTCGTAGAGCGCACCGATCCGCTCCAGAGCCTCGCGTGCCAGCGGTGATTGCTGGGCGACGGCGTGGATGTCGTAGAACTTGCGGCGCACATGGGCCCAACACGCGGCCTCGGAGACGCGGCCGCTGTTGTAGAGCCCGTCGAAGCCGGCATACCCGTTGGCCTGCAGCACACCACGGAACGGCGCCAGATGCGTGCGCGGATGCTCGCCTCGCCGATCGGCGCTGTAGCGGTAGCGCACCGCCGGTGGCACCGCGCTGCCATAGGGGCGCTCATCGCGCAGATAGGCCAGAGCCGGCCGGTGCTGGTCTTGCCGGTGCCCGGAGCAAGCACCGGCACCGGCGTGTCGTCGGCGTAGAGGCGGTCGCCCGCCATGACATGGCGCTCCAGCGCATCGACCAGCGGGCGCAGCAAGGCGGAGGTCTGGCCGACCCAGTCGGCGAGCGTCGAGCGTTCGAGCGCGACACCCGCGCGGGCGTAGATCTCGCTGTGGTCCTCGGGCTTGACCCGAGGATACAGCGGCAGGTGGTCGCAGAACTTGGATACCAGCACATGGGCGAGCAGCCCGGCGCTGGCGCGGCCGCGACGGATCCCCGGGTCAAGCCCGAGGGCAGGCTCTCGCCGAGGCGACGGAGCTGGCCGCCACAGTGCGGACAGGCGCAGGCAACGGGATGGGTGACGACGTCGCGCGGCAGATGCTCCGGCAGTGGACGCCGTGCCGGCTTCAGCACGTCGGTCTCCGCCGCCGGCAGCCGTTGGACAACGTGATCTCGATCAAGCCCGCACCACGGTGATTGCCAAGTGCCGCAAGGGTTCGCCGCGGCTCCGACAATGTATGATCCGTAACCTCGGTCGCGGCCTCGACGACGCGAACCGGCACGAATGCCTCTGCCGGCGGCTGCGACTACACACCTTCGCGCACCTGACGCCGCCAACTGAACACCAGGCTCGGATACACCCCATGGCGGGCCGCCACGTCCGTGATGCGCGTACCACGCTCATGCGTCTCAGCGACAATGCGTAGCTTGTCCTCCACACTCCACCGACGACGACGCTCGCGCCCGGTGATGATCTCCACCGCCCTGTCTATCACCGACCTTAAGCTCCGCCTTACGACTGGTTTTAAGGTCACGAGAGTCCGACATCAACGAAACGCAACGCAAGGCGGTTCAGGCCGGACGCTTACAATCCAGGGCGAGATCACCCGGCTACTGGCCATGGTCTCAAAGGGGTTGATGGATCAGGACGACCCGCAGCTGAAGGATCTGTTGAGCGACCTCAAGACGCAGCGGAGTGTGGCAGCTGACGAAATTTCCGTACTGGAAACCATCCAAAAGGTCGGTTCTCGCGTCATCACGCCGGAACGGGTCGAGCGCTTTGCGGGCCTTCTGCGCAAGGCCTTGGCCAGCGATGATCCGGCATTCCGGAAGGCGTATCTCCGGCTGTTCGTGGACACCGTGGCGGTGGATGACACCGAAATCCGGTTACATGGCCGAACAATGAACCTGGCCAAGGCTGCCAGCCTCGACGAGCTACCAGTCGCCGCGGACATGGTGCCCAGTTTTGTTCGGGAGTGGCGTCCCCGGCGAGATTCGAACTCACGACCCCAGGATTAGGAATCCTGTGCTCTATCCTGCTGAGCTACGGGGACCGCCTGCCCCTGCATATAGCCAACCCGTTCCGCGCCGTCACCTCCGCCCGCTCCTCTGGCCCGCGAGGCCGGCGCGGTGCAGATTGCACCCCGATGCGAACCGGGAGGGATCACCATGGCAGGTAAGGTCATCATCAGTTGCGCCATCACCGGCGCCATCCACACGCCCAGCATGTCGGACTACCTGCCGATCACGCCGGAGGAGATCGCCCGCTCCTCCATTGAGGCCGCGGAGGCCGGCGCAGCCATCATTCATCTGCACGCACGCGATCCCGAAACCGGCGCGCCGACGCCGGACCCCGCCGTGTTCATGCGCTTCCTGCCAGTGATCAAGCAGAACACCGAGGCGGTGGTGAACATCACCACCGGCGGCGGCCTGAACATGACGCTGGATGACCGGCTCGCCGCACCGCTGCAGGCGAAACCCGAGATGTGCAGCCTCAACATGGGCAGCATGAACTTCAACATCTCCCGCGCCGGCGACCGGGTGAAGACCTGGAAACACGACTGGGAGAAACCGTATCTCGATCGCACCGACGACCACATCTTCCGCAACACGTTCCGCGACATCGCCGGCATCGTCGAACGCTTGGGCAAGGCGCACGGCACGCGCTTCGAGTTCGAGTGCTACGATGTCGGGCATCTCTACAATCTGGCCTACTGCCTGGATCAGAAGATCGTCGAGCCGCCGCTGTTCGTGCAGACCATCTTCGGCATCCTCGGCGGTATCGGCGCGGATCCACGCAATCTGCTGTTCATGAAGGAGACGGCCGACAAGCTGTTCGGGGACGCCTATGTCTGGTCGGTGCTGGCGGCCGGACGGCACCAGATGGCGTTCACCACCATGGCCGGCATCCTGGGCGGCAATGTTCGCGTCGGGCTGGAGGACAGTCTGTATATTGGCCGCGGTGCACTGGCAAAATCGAATGCCGAGCAGGTGGCGAAGATCCGCCGCATCCTGGAGGAACTCAGCCTGGAGATCGCCACGCCGAAGGAGGCGCGCGAGATACTCAAGCTGAAGGGTGGCGACCGCGTCGGGTTCTAGCGTCACTGTCCGCTGGACCAGCCGCCAACGCTCGGCAGCAGATCAGCCGCGCCGTGCTCGAAGCCGGCGTCGCGCAGAACTCGATCGAGGAAGCCTCGCCAGTCCAGGCCGGGCAGCGCAGCAACCGCCTCGCTGGCAGGTGCGGTGGCATGGAAGCGCGCCAGCGCGTCCGGTGTGCGCTGCAGGTCGAGCATGCGGTCCTGCTGCGGGAGTGCGATCACGCCCGGCAGGCTGAGCTGTATCTGCACCAGCACACTGCGCGCGGCGGGAAGCTGGCCGGCGGCGCTTGCCGCCGCCGGACCTTCCGGCACGCAGACCACTGCCGCACCATCCAGGCCGCAGCCGAACTCGATCCGCTGCAGGTTGTCAAAACGCAGGCCCACATTGGCCTTCAACGCCAGCACGCCACCCAGCGCGGCCTGGGTCGACAGACCGCGCAAGGCGACGATGGGGACAAACTGGTTGCCGCGATTCAACACTTCCAGCGAGGCACCGGGCCCGCCGGTGCCAGGCGGCAGGACCCACGCCCGGTGCCGCAACTGGCACGGGTCGCCTTTGGCCTCCGCCGGACAGGTCAGCAGCCAGGAGCCGATCTCCTCGGTCGCCGGCCGGACCTGCGCGGCCACCGGCCCGGCGATCAGCAGCGCAAGCCAGGCGAGGCGCAGGCGGCTCGGCATGAAATTCGTTCTCCCCCCGGCAAAGCCCCGCCTTGTAGGAAGCCGCCCCTTCCGTGTCACGCGGATATCTGCAAGCGTGCGCGATCATGAATGACGCAACGCAAACCGACGCGCTCGCCCTGCATCGCGGGCTGCTGACACTGGACACGCATATCGACATCCCCTGGCCGACCGGCCCCGACCCGTTCCAGGACGGCACGCGGCGCGTCGATCTGCCGAAGATGCAGCGAGGTGGCCTGGCGGCTGGCTGCTTTGTCGCCTACGTGCCGCAGGCCGCCCGCACGCCGGAAAGCGAAACGGCGGCCTGCGAGCGTGCGGTGGCGATGCTGCAGGCGATCCGCTCCATGGGACGCAGCGAGAGCGGCATCTCTGCCCGCGTCGCGGTCACTGCGGCGGAGATCGAGGCGGCCAGGCGCGACGGTGTCCTGGCCATCGTGCCGGTGGTGGAGAACGGGTTCGCCGTCGGCACCGATCTGTCGCGGCTGGCGCGTTTCCGTGCGCTGGGCGCGCGCTATCTCACGCTCACGCATAACGGCCATAACGCGCTCGCCGATTCCTGCAATCCGCGCCGCGATCTCGGCGACGCCGAGGCGGAGCACGGCGGGCTGAGCGCGCTCGGGCGCGCGGCGATCGCGGAGCTCAACCGGCTCGGCATGCTGGTCGACGTGGCGCACGTCTCGCGCAGCGCGATGCTGCAGGCGGCGGAGCAGTCGCGCACGCCGGTGGTATCGACGCATTCCTGCATCCGGGCGTTGTGCGACCATCCCCGCAACATGGACGACGAGCAGCTCGATGCGCTGCGCGACGTGGGCGGCGTGGTGCAGGTGACCGCGGTGGCGGCGTTCCTGCGCCCCGGGGCCAAGCCGGAGGCGGCTACTGTCGCCGACTTCGCTGACCATATCGACTATGCGGTGCAACGCATCGGCATCGAGCATGTCGGCATCTCGTCGGATTTTGACGGCGGCGGCGGATTCACCGGTTGGCACGACGCCGGGGAGAGCGCGAACATCACGGCGGAGCTGGTGCGCCGCGGCTACGGCAGGACAGAGATCGCGGCGCTGTGGGGCGGCAATTTCCTGCGTGTGCTGCGGCTCGCGGAGGAGGTGGCGGACTGATGCGCACCGTACTTCTGCCTGACGGGACCGAGGTTCCGGCGCTCGGCCAGGGCACCTGGCACATGGGCGAGCGGGGCCGCGCGGCGAACGACGAAGCGGCGGCGCTGAAGCTCGGCATCGAGCTGGGCATGACCCTGATCGACACCGCCGAGATGTATGGTAATGGCGGCGCGGAAGAGGTCGTCGCCGAAGCGACCGCCGGCCAGCGTGACAAGTTGTTCATCGTCAGCAAGGTGTACCCGCACAACGCCTCGCGCACCGGCGTGCCCGCGGCTTGCGAGCGCAGCCTGAAGCGGCTGCGCACCGACCGGATCGACCTGTATCTGCTGCACTGGCGCGGCAGCCATCCTCTGGCCGAGACGGTGGCGGCGTTCGAGCAGCTGCGGGCCGAAGGGAAGATCCGCTACTGGGGCGTGTCCAATTTCGACGCGAGCGACATGCAAGGCCTGGCGCAGCTGCCGGATGGCACGCACTGCGCCACGAACCAGGTGCTGTATCACGTCGGGAGCCGCGGCATCGAATACGACCTGCTGCCCTGGTGCAGCGGGCACAAGATCCCGCTGATAGCGTATTCACCGGTCGGGCAGGGTGGGCGGCTGCTGCAGTCCAAGGCGCTGGCCACGGTCGCGAAGCGCCACAATGCGACTCCGGCGCAGATCACCATCGCCTGGACCATGCGGCACGGCAATGTGATCTCGATCCCGAAAGCGAGCGATCCCGCGCATGTGCGCGAGAACGCCGCCGCCGGCGCGATCTCGCTCACCGACGAAGACCTGGCGGCGATCGACGCCGCGCATCCGCTACCGGCGCGCAAGCAGTCGCTCGACATCTTGTAGGGCGGAAAAGCGCAGCGCATTCCGCCATGCGTGGGCAGCGGATTGCGCTGCGCTTTTCCGCCCTACACGTTATCCTTCTTCGCGTGAGCGAGTCGCACCCCGCGCCGGTGACGCCGTGGTTTTGACACTGCTCGCGATCCTCATCGCGGCGCTGGTCGGATTGGCGATCGCTTCGGTTGTTGCCCCGCGCAGTGTGGTGACGCTGGGTACTGCTGGAATTTCCGGCCTGGCTGGCCTGCTTGTGCTCGCCTCGCTGCTGGCCGGCGACCAGGCGGCGATGCTCGCACTGCCGATCGGTCCGCCGGGCGGAGCCATGCATCTAGCGCTCGATCCGCTCGGCGCAGCCTTCCTTCTGCTGCTGTTCATCGCTGCGATGCCTTGCGCCGTGTTCGCCGGCGCAGAGCAGGATACGGCGCCTACCTCGCTTGCCGGGCTCCCGGCCTCACTGGCGGCGATGGCTCTGACCATGCTGGCGGAAGATGCCTTCACCCTGGCGCTGGGGCTGGGCGCGCTGGGCATTGCCGGCTGGCTGTTGCTGTCGTCCCGGCAGGAAGCCGACGAAACAGGGGATATCGCCGCATCCTATCTCGGCCTCGCCACCTTCGGCGCCGTCTGTCTCGTCGCGGCGCTTGCCCTGATGGCTCCGCCTTCGGTTGCCTGGCTGGATTGCGACTACGCGGCGATACGTGCAGCGCCGCCGGAGGGATGGCGCGCCGCCGCCGTGCTGGCTCTCACCCTCATGGGTGTGTCGGGGCTGGCCGGGCTTGCTCCCTTGCATGCCTGGGTTCCGCGGCTGGGCGGCGCGTCTGCGCTGCTCGTCGGGGTCGGCACCAACATCGGCATCTACCTGTTGTTCCGCGTGCTGCTGGACCTGTGCGGCCCGGCGCAGCCGCTCTGGTGGGGCGTGCCGCTGCTCCTCGTCGGCGCCACCTCCGCGGTGCTCGGGCCGTTGCGGGCGGCATTCGAAACCAGTCTCGAATCCGTGCTGGCCATAGGTTCGCTGCACCAGATGGGGCTGGCGGTGATGGGCCTTGGGGTGGCTCTGCTTGCGCGCGCCGCCGACCTGCCGCAGGTCGCCTCGCTCGCCCTCGATGCGTCCTGGTTGCAACTGGTGACCCATGCGCTGTGCCGGACCCTGCTGCTGCTCTGCGCCACCGCGGCCCGGCATGGTGCGGGCACGCGCCGGCTCGACCGGTTGGGTGGCCTGATCCACCGCATGCCGGTCACCGGGGCTTGCACTCTGGCTGGGCTGTTCGGCGCCGCGATGCTGCCGCCCGGGCTGGGCTTCGCCGGCTTCTGGCTGCTGTTCCAATCGCTGCTGGGTATTTCCCGCATCGGCGGTTTCGGCCTGCAACTCCTGATTGCGCTCGTGGTCGCGCTGGCCGCGCTGTCGGTGGGTCTTGCCGCCATGGCGGCGGTGCGGCTGGCGGGTGTCGTCTTCCTCGGCCGGCCACGAACGCCGCGCACGGCCGCCGCGGAGGAGGTACAGCGGGCGCTCCGCCTGTGCCTGATCTGTCTGGCGGCGCTGACCGGACTGCTGGCCGTCTTGCCCGGCCTCGCTTTGCTTCCGGTGGCACAGGGACTGGCCCAGTTGGTGAACGGGTCGGGGCTTGGCATGGCAGTGGTGCTGAAACCGGCCGCCGAGGCGCCCGGCTATTCCCCTGTCGCGATCGCCGGACTGCTGGCGCTTGCCTGCTGCGCCATGCTGTGGCTGTTGCGTCGGCGAGGTCCAGGACATCGGCGTGAACCCGCCTGGTCCGGCGGATTCTCGCCGTCGCCGCCCTGGTTGCCGTTCGGGGATCCGGCGACGCAAATCGGCGCGGCGTCCTTCGCTGAGCCATTGCGCCGGATGCTGGGACCCTGGCTGGCGCTGCCCGGCGCCGTAGGTCAGCTCTCCACGTCGCTTGCCCGATTGCGTGACAGGCTGCGCGGCGCGGCCAAAGCGGCGAGCCAGCCCAGCCTCCCCGGATCGGTCGCGGTCACGCTCGCCGTGCTCGTGCTGGCGATTGCTGTCTGGCTGGTGGCGTCGTGAACCTCGCGGTCGCCCTCGCTGCGCAGGTGCTGCATGCCGTGCTGATGCTGGCGACGGCGCCGACGCTGATCGGCGTCATCCTTTGGGCGCAGGCGCGGCTGGTCGGGCGCGCCGGACCGCCCCTGCTACAGCCCTGGCGGGACCTCGCGCGACTGCTCCGCAAGCAGCCGGTGATGGCCGAGAGCGCTTCCGAGGTCTTCGCCATCGCGCCGTTGCTGTCTGCTGCCGCCGTCGCGATTGTGGCGGTGCTGGTGCCCTCCTTCACGCTGGGCATGGCGTTCGCCCCGTTCACCGATCTGCTGGCGATCGCCGGACTGCTGGCCCTGGCACGCTGTTCGATCGCCCTCGCAGGCATGGATGCCGGCTCCGCGCTCGGGGGAATCGGTGCAAGCCGCACGATGGCGCTTGCCTGCCTGTCGGAGCCGGCCCTGCTCCTGGTGATCTTCACCCTCGGGTTGCTCGCTGGCAGCAGCAACCTGGACGTCATCGCGGCGATGCAGCAGGAGACTGGCACGGATTGGCGAACCGGTGCCGGACTCGCCCTCGTGGCCACGCTGCTGGTGGCGATCGCGGATGGCGCAAACGGGCCGGCGGTGCGGTCCGAGCTCGCGATGCAACGCGAGGCGATGGCGCTGGAATTCAGCGGGCGCGACCTGGCTATGATCGAAGCCGCCGAGGCGCTGCGTCTGCTGGTTTGGCTCAATCTGATCGGAGCGATGTTCCTGCCGTTCGGCATCGCTCCTGCTGGTGCCGGGCTGGCCGCCTTGCTGCTGGGCTTGGTCTGCTGGCTGGCGAAACTGCTGCTGCTGGCGGTGGCGCTTGCCCTGCTGCAGGCCGTGATGGGCCGCATGCGGCTGATGCGCGTGCCGCACATGCTTGGCGTCGCCATCCTGCTCGGGCTGCTGGCCGTGGTGTTCCTGTTCGCCAGTGCGGGGATCGCGTGACCGGCGTCGCCGCATTGGCAGGCGCATTGGCTCTGTCCCTGTCATTCGCGGCGCTGTGCGCAGGACGGATCGGCGCAGTACTGCGCGTCTGCGCTTTGCAGGCGCTGGCAGCCGCCCTGGCAGCAGGAGCGCAGGGCTGGGCGCAGCATGCCGCTTCGCTCTACCTTGCTGCCCTGCTGGCTTTCGCATTGAACGGGCTCGCGCTGCCGCTCCTGCTCCTCCGGCTCAGCGGACGAACGACCATGCCATCACCCATTCGGTGGCGGTACGGCTTCGTCGTATCAGTGGCTGCGGCATTCGCTCTGGTGGCGGCCTCGGTCGCGGCAGTGATGCGGCTGACGGAGGGGGAGCAGTTCGAGCTGCTGGCCCTGGGGCTGTCTGTCCTGCTGCTCGGTATGCTGCTCCTGGCGCTGCGGTCGCATCGTCTGCTGCCGGCGCTCGGCCTGCTGTCGTCGCAGAACGGCTTGGTCCTCGCCGCTTGCGCCATTCCCGGACTGCCGCCGTCGGCGCTGCTTCTCGCCGTGGTTCCGCTGGTTC
>JBGPND010000075.1:0-21914 GCA_041487355.1 Acetobacteraceae bacterium
CCGGCCATGGCTGCAGCGCATCGGCAAGAACCTGTTCGAGGTGGGCGAGCGTCCGGGCCAGGCGCAGTTGATGAAGCTGGTGAACAACCTGATCAGTGCCGCCAACATGGCGACCGCGTTCGAAGCGCTGGTACTGGGAGCGAAGGGCGGGCTGGATCCGGACCTGATGGTGAACGTGATCAACGTCTCCACCGGCCGCAACAGTGCGACGCTGGACAAGGTGCCGAAGGCGGTGCTGCCCGGCACGTTGGACTACGGTGCGAAGCTGGCCACCATGGTGAAGGACGTTGTGCTCGGCCTGAAGGAGGCCGAGGCGCTGGGCGTGCCGATGTGGGTGCACGAAACCGTCGGCCAGCTCTGGCGATTCGGCATGACGCAAGGCCTCGGCGAGGCGGACATCACCTCGCTGATCCGCATCCTGGAAGGCTGGGCCGGCGCGGAAGTGCGCAGCCGGCGTCAGTAACCCAGCGAAAACAGAAATCCATGGAACGCCTGGGACACGAGGCCGGGCGTCTGGATCGCGGCGAAATGTCCTGAGTTGATCTCCAGGTATTCCGCGCCGGGAATCTGCTTCGCCATCGGTTCGATTGCCGCGGGTGGGCGGAGCTTGTCATGCGTGCAGGAGATCACCAGCGTCGGACTGGCGATGCGCGGCAACTCCGCGGTCACCGTGGCAGCGGCAAGCATGCGGTTGATCGCCGAGAAGCTCTCCGGATCGTTGGCCAGCCAGCGGGCGCGGAATTTCCGAAACTCCTCCGCGTTGTGGCGGACCTCCGGCGGGTAGGAACCGGCGAAGCTCTGCTCCGCCAGCGCGCGCATGCCGTTCGCCTCGGCCGCGGCGGCACGATCCAGCGTTGCCTGACGGCGATCGGCTGGCACGCCGGTCGCCGGGCTGGTCACCACCAGCGCTCCCGCACGGGCCGCGTGACGCACGGCGAAATGGATCGCGATGGCGGCGCCGACGGCGGTGCCGGCCAGCGCAACCTTGCCGGTGATGTTCAGCGCATTCAGCAGTGCCGCAAGATCATCCGCCATGTCGTCGAACGTGACCTTGCCGCGGATCTTCTCCGACAGACCGGCACCGCGCGTGTCGTAGCGCAGCACCTGGCGCGTGTTGTTCAGCGCCGGCAGCACCCGGTCCCAACTGTCCAGCGTGCCACCCATTTCATGCACCAGAACCAGCGTCGTCTTGCCGCTGCCGGAGAGCTCATAGCGCAGGCTCGTGCCGTTCACCTCGATCCAGTTCATTGCGTTCCCTCCCCTGGCCTGATTCCCGCCAAGGATGCCACACTGCGGCGATGGAGGACATGCCATGCCCGGGATGATGAAGCTACACTGGTCGCCGCGCTCGCCCTATGTGCGCAAGGTGATGATCGTGGCGCACGAGCTGGGGCTGGCGGACCGGCTGCAGACGGTGCGCACGGTGGTGGGAGGCACCACGCCACATCTCGAGTTGATGCGCGAGAACCCGCTGGGCAAGATTCCCACACTGGTGCTGCAGGACGGCACGATCATCTACGACTCGCCTGTGATCTGCGAGTATCTCGACACGTTGCACGACGGGCCGAAGCTGTTCCCCGACTGGCCCGACCGCCTCACCGCGCTGCGCCGGCTGGCGCTCGGCGACGGCATGCTGGATATCGCACTGGCCTGGCTCGGCGAACGCTTCCGCCCGGCCGAGAAGCAGAGCCAGCCGCACATGGCGCTGTGGCGTGGCAAGCTCCGCAGTTGCGTCGACGCGCTGGAGCAGGAGGCCGATGCGCTGGCAGCGAGCCGCTTCACCATCGGCCACATCGCCGTCGGCATTGCGCTGTCCTATTTGGACTTCCGCTTCGCCGACCTGAACTGGCGCGACGGCCATCCGCGCCTGGCGGCTTGGCACGCGACGTTCGATGCGCGTCCGTCGGTACAGGCCAACCTGCCGGTGGACGATCGCTGACTGGCCCCCCCCGGTTCCCCTGTCATTGCGAGCCGAAGGCGAAGCAATCTCGGGGTGAGTGCGCACTCTCATCGAGATTGCTTCGCCTTCGGCTCGCAATGACAGTCTAGAAATAGTGCCAGAAATTCGATTCTCGCGCTTCCTGCGGCAGTCCGTCGAACACGATCTGGCCGTTGTTCATGATGATCACCCGGTCAGCGATCTTCATCGCCGCCGCGACATTCTGCTCCACCAGGATCGCCGTCATCGCATGCGACTTGCACAAGTCGTGGACCTGCTGAAACAGCCGCTCCACCAGATTCGGTGCCAGCCCGATCGAGGGTTCGTCGAGCAGCAGACAACGCGGCGATCCGAGAATCGCCAGCCCCAATGCCAGCATCTGCTGCTGCCCACCACTCAGGCTGCCGGCGCGGGTCGAGCGCCGCTCCTCCAGCACGGGGAACAGCCGATAGACATCCACGATGCCGAACATCGCCTTGTCGGTAGCGTTGCGCGCGGCGACCACGTCGATGTTCTCCGCGACGCTGAGATCGGGAAAGATGCCGCGGCCCTCCGGCAGCAGTCGCAGTCCCATCCCCACGCGCTGCGACACATCCAGCCGCTCGATCCGTCTGCCGTCGAACACCACCTCCCCGGCGCGCGGCGGCAGCAGTCCCATCACGGTCTTCAGCGTCGTGGTCTTGCCGGCGCCGTTATGCCCCAGGAACGCCAGGATCTGGCCCGGCTCGAGCGCGAACGACACGTCGGAAATCACCGTTTTCGCGCCATACCCCGCCGCCAATCCGGAAAGCTGCAACAGCATCACAGCGCGCCGCCGAAGTAGATTTCCGCCAGCGCCGGATCGCTGATGATCCGCTCCGGCGTGCCCTGCGCCATCAGATGCCCCTGATGCAGGAACAGCACCTCGTCCGCGATCTGCTGCACGACGCGCGTGTTGTGCTCGACGACAAGCAGAGTCTTGCCCTCCGTCTGCAGCCGGCGCAGCAAGGCCATTACCGCGTCCAGTGCGCCGGCCGACAGCCCGGACGCGGGTTCGTCCAGCAGCAGAAGTTCAGCACCGGTTGCCAGAACGCGCGCCACCGTCAGCAGCTTCTGCTCGCCGTAGGACAGATTGCGCACCAGGTCATGCGCGCGGTCCGCCAGACCGACATGCTCCAGGGTAGCGATCGCCTCCTGTCGCCGCCGCGCCTGCGTGCGCGCGGTGTGCAGCGGCCGGAAGATCGCGCCCAACGGCTCCTCGCCGAACTGGCCGGCGATGCCGATCATCACGTTGTCCAGCGCGCTCAGGTCGGCGAACAGCCGCAGGTTCTGGAATGTGCGTGCGATGCCGGCATGCACGATCGCCTGCGGCCGCAACCCATCCAGCTTGCGCCCGCGAAACGCCACGCTCCCCTCGTCGGGCTTCAGGAAACCGGTGATCGCATTGAATATCGTCGTCTTGCCCGCGCCGTTCGGGCCGACCAGGCAGGTGATGCGGCCCTGCTCGATGGTGAAGCTGCAATCCTGCAACGCGCGCAATCCGCCGAAGCTGTGGTCGAGCCCGGCCACTTGCAGGTAGGCGATCATACCGGTGATCCAAGCCCACGGCATTTCTTATCGTCATGCCCGTCCTCGGGCCTGACCCGAGGATCAACCCGGGCATCTGTCCCAGCACCGGTGCCTCGAGAGATGGCCGGGTCAAGCCCGGCCATGACGACGGAAACTTGCCTGCGCCATCTGTCGTTAGGGCGGACGATCGATATCACAGCCGTTCCCCCGCCAGGCCTTGCGGACGGAACAGCATGAACACGATCAGCAGCAGCCCGTAGATGAGCTGACGCGCCGCGGCGGCGATCGTGGTGGGAATTTCCACCAACGTCAGCAGTTGCGGCATTGCGAGCAGCAGGAACGGCCCGATGATCGAGCCCGCCAGAGTGCGTGCGCCGCCGACCACCACCATGGTCAGCAGCAGGATCGACGCGTCGAGATCGAACGACGAAGGATCGATGAAGCTGAGGAACGTGGCATACAGCCCGCCCGCGGTGCCGGCGAATGCGCCGGCCAGCGCCGCGGCGGATACTTTCGCGCGCAGCACGTTCTTGCCCGCCGCCGCCACCGCCGTCTCGTCCTCGCGGATCGCGCGCAGCAGGCGGCCGAACGGCGCGCGCATGATCAGGAAGAAGCAGAGACAGCCCAACACCAGCGCGCCGGTGCAAAGCCAGACATACTGCGCTGTGGTCTCGATCGGCAGCCCGAACAGGTCGGGCGGGGGAATGCCCGGCAAGCCGTTGGCGCCGCCGGTCGCTGCGGCCCAGTTGGTGAACACGGCGGTGGCCAGCAACTGGATGCCGAACGAGGTCACCACGAAATAGTCGCCGGAGACGCGCAACGCCGGCAGCGTGACCACGATGTTCAGCGCCACGCAGCACGCTGCCGCGATCGCCAGCGACGGAATGAACGACAGTGGATCGGCCGCCATCAGGAAATGCGCGACAAGGTAGGCCCCGACGCCGAACACCGCGGCCTGCGAGACGGAGAAGATGCCGACGATGCCCACCAGCAGGTTGGTGGACAGGCCGAGCAGCACGTAGATCTCGGCGAGCACGATATAGCTGAACAAAAAATCCATCAGCGCGCCGCGAACAGGCCGGTGGGACGAAACAGCATGAAGATCACGAAGATGAAGAACGTCACCCCGATGCTCCACTCGCCCGGCATGACCAGCAGTGAGAGGTTCTGCACCACCGCGATCGCCACCGACAGTACGAAGGCTCCGGTGATGCTGCCGACGCCGCCGGCGATCATGGCGATGGTGGCGGTGAGCAGTGGCGTGATCCCGTTATAGGGTTGCAGCCCGAGATCGAGCGGCACCAGCACGCCAGGCAGGCAGACCAGCGCCGAGGCGATGGCGATCACGTAGACATACACCGACTGCGGCTGCAGCCGCGTGATGTTGGCCAGCATCGGGTTGGACGCCACCGCGCGGATGCGCTTGCCCAGGATGGTGCGATGGGCGAACAGCATGGTGCCGGCATAGGCCGCCAGGCTCGTCACTATCGTCAGAAGCTGGGTATAGTTGAGCCGCACGGCGCCCAGCGACACCACGCGGCTGCTCCAGGGTAGCGGGAACTGCAGGATGTTGGGCGTGTAGACCGCCGCGATGGTGTTCTGCATCACCGCCAGCACGCCGAGCGAGGCGATCAGCACCACCAGGTGCGTCGCCCGCCGCCGCTCCAGCCTTGCGTAGAGCTGGCTCTGGATCAGCGCGCCCAACACGGAGCAGGCAGCCATCGCGATCAGCAAGGCCAGCAGCGCCGGAACGCCAATCCCAACGAGCGACCACGCCAGATAGCCGCCCAGCGTGTAGACGCCCGCATGTGCGACGTGGAAGATCTTCGTGGTCGCGTAGACCAGCGAGAAGCTGATCGCCACCACGCCAAGAGCGCAGCCGGTCACCAAACCGGTGAACAGAAGTTGCAGAGCCAGCATCGGCGTCTATCCTGGACGCGGACGCGTGCTATTGCAGCTTCATCTCCTTCAGCAGCACGTCCTTGCCGTCGCGCATGACGTTGATGTCCATCGGCACGCTGGCGGTGTTGGTCTTGAACTCCAGCGGAATCAGGCCCTGGAACTTGCGAATTTGGAACAGCGCGTCGTGCATGCTCTCGCCGGTCACCGGCATCTTGTCCGCCAGCACCTTGTCGAGCGTCGTCAGCACGATCTGCGCGGCGTTGTAGTACTGCTTGGCGAAGAACTCCATGTCGGTGCCGTATTTCGCCTTGAACTGCGCGGCGAGATCCGGCGGCGCCTCGATCCGCAACTGGGTGTGCACGAAGCCCGCCGACGATGGGTCCGCGATGAGCGACGGATCGGCGAAGAAGGTGGTGCCGGCCACGGTGAACTTCAGGTCGAGCTGCTTGTATTCCTGCGCCATCTGCAGCGGAGCGGCGGTGATCACCACAAGCATCACGTCGGGCTTGGCATCGGCGATCTTGAGCAGTGCGGGACGGAAATCGGTCTGGCCAAACTGCGAGGCCTCCTGCGCCAGGATCGTCCCACCCGCCGCAGGGAAGTATTTCAGGTAGTCGTCGCGCCCCGCCATTCCGGCGGCGCCGTTCTCGAACAGGATGCCGGCCTTCTTCTTGCCTTCGCTGACCAGGTATTTCGACAGCACCTCGATCTCGCCACCGATCGTCGGCAGCGTGTTGATCAGATAGGGCGATGCTTTCTCGAGCGCATCGGCCTGCGCGCCGGCGTTCACCAGCAGTACCTTCTTGCGCGTTGCCAGCGGCGCCATCGCCAACGTGGGACCGGAATAGCCGGTGAAGATCGCGGACACGTGCTGCAGGTCGGTCAGCTTGTTGAATGACAGGATGGACTGGTCGGGCTTCGCCTGGTTGTCCTCGAACTGCACTTCGATCTGGTTGCCGTGGATGCCACCCTTGGCATTGGCTTGGTCCACGGCGAACTGCACGCCGCGCATTTCCGCCGTGCCGATCAGCGCGCCTGGACCGGTGAGCGGCAGGATACCACCGAACTTGATCGTTTCGGCGCTTGCCTGAGTGGAGGCGACGATGAGGCTGGCTGCCAGCGCAGCCATGCCGATGCGAACTCCCCGCATTGTGAATTGTCTCCCGTTTTTCCGGACGTACTCACGGGCAAGCTAGGGCGGGCCGTTCCGGGGGGCAAGGCCGGCTGGTTGCGGCGTTCGATAGCGGGATGTAGCGTCCGCGACCGAGCAGAAGGAGCCTCGCGTTGAGTTTTCCGACGGTCGGCGCGATCGATTGCGACGTGCATCCCACGGTGCCTGGCATGCGCGCGCTGATGCCGTATATCGAGGAGCATTGGCGCGAGCAGGTGATGGTGCGCGGCATCGACGGGCTCGATCCCGCCAGCTACCCGGTGAACATTCCCGCCAACGGCAGGCCCGACTGGCGGCCGGCTTCCGGCAAGCCGGGCAGCGATCTCGGGCTGCTGCGCGAGCATGTGCTGGCCCCATTCCATACGCGGTATGCGATACTGAATTGCCTGATACGGTGCGCAGTCGGCGTTCAACGTCCATTTCGCCGCCGCGCTGTGCCGTGCCATCAACGAGTGGCAATACGCCGAATGGACGCAGAAGGATCAGCGCCGGAAGGCTGCCATCGTCGTGCCGGGCGAGGATGCGGCGGCGGCAGTGGCAGAGATCGAGCACTGGGCCGGCAATCCCGACTTCTCCCAGGTTTCGCTTGTCACGCACTCGATCGAGCCGCTCGGGCGGCGGCGCTACCGGCCGATCTATGAGGCGGCGATGGCACACAATCTGCCGATCGGCCTGCACAGTTCCGGCAACAATGGCCATGCCGTGACGCCGACCGGCTGGCCGTCGTACTACACCGAGGAGCACCACGAAGTTTCCATGTCGCAGCAGGCGCTGGTCACCAGCATGGTGTGCGAGGGCGTGCTGGCGCGTTATCCGGCGCTGAAGGTGGCGATCGTCGAGGCGGGGCTGGCCTGGGTGCCGTCGCTGTGCTGACGGCTCGACCGGCAATGGGCGCGCATGAAGGACGAAGTGCCGCACCTGACGCGGCCGCCGTCCAGCTATGTGCGCAAGCAGGTGTGGTTCACCACGCAGCCGATGGACGAGCCGGAACGGCCGGAGGATATCCTGACGGTCCCGGAATGGATCGGCTGGGACCGCATCCTGTTCGCCACCGACTATCCGCACTGGGACTTCGACGATCCGGAGACGGCGTTCAAGGCGCAGATGACCGAGCAGCAGCGACGGATGGTCTTCCGGGACAATGCGCGCTCGGTGTATGGCTTGGCGTGAGACGAGGCAGCAAGTGGGGCGTCACTGAATGAGCAAGCATGTGGTCGCGACCGTGGCCGAGATTCCGCCGGGCCAGCGGAAGCTGGTGACCGTGCGCGGTCGTACGATCGCCGTATTCAATCTCGATGGCGAGTTCTTCGGCTTGTTCAATCGCTGCCCGCACCAGGGCGGACCGATGTGCGAGGGCATTCTGACCGGCCTGATCGAATCCGATGAGCCTGGCCACTACAAGTATTCCCGCAAGGGCGAGATCCTGCGTTGCCCCTGGCACGGCTGGGAATTCGACGTGCGGACCGGTCAGTCCTATTGCGAGCCCGAGCGCATCCAGGTCCGCAGCTATCCGGTGGAAGTGGCGTCCGGCCAACGTGTGGTGCAAGGACCGTATGTCGCCGAAACCGTGCCGGTGACGGTGGAGGAAGAGTACGTCGTGGTGGACGTGTAAGGATCTGAGGGGAAACAAACGGGTTCTTCAGGGCTGAAGCAGCGCCAGCAGCCCCTGCAGCAACTGCGTCGGTGTCGGCGGACAGCCGCGGATGACGAGATCGACCGGCACCACCTCGGCCACGGCACCGATGCAGGCTGGGCTGCCGGCGAATACACCGGTGCCGGCGGCGCAGTCGCCCACCGCCACCACCCATTTGGGGTCTGGTGTGGCGCGCCAGGTTCGCTCCAGTGCCTGTCGCATGTGCTTCGTCACTGGCCCGGTGACCATTAGCACGTCGGCATGCCGCGGCGATGCTACGAAGCGCAGGCCGAAGCGTTCCAGATCGTAGAACGCGTTGTTGAGTGCGTGGATTTCCAGCTCGCAGCCGTTGCATGAGCCGGCGTCCACCTCGCGGATGGACAGGCTGCGGCCGAGCCGGCGCTGCGCCGTGCGATCGAGTTTCGCGGCCAGCGCGGCGAGTTCCGGATCGTCGAGCGCCGGCACCGGCTCGGTGACCGGGGGGCGCAGACCTTGCAGCAATGTCTTCAGTGTCACAGGTCGTGCCCGGAGTAGGAGCAGTTGAAGGACTTGTTGCAGAGCGGGAAGTCGGCGACGATGTTGCCCTCGATCGCGGCCTCCAGCAGCGGCCATTGGAACCACGATGCGTCGCGCAGATGGCAGCGATCGATGCGTCCCGCCGCGTCGATGCGCAACCACACCAGGACGTCGCCGCGGAACGCTTCGGCGAGGGCCATGCCTTCACAGGGACCGGTTGGCTCGATTGCGATACGCACTTCGCCCTCCGGCATCCGGTTCAGCATCTGCTCGATCAGCGCCAGGCTCTGCTCGATCTCCTTGATCCGAATCCAGACGCGGGCATTCACGTCGCCCTCCTCCCGCACGGGGACCTCGAAGCGGAGCTGGTCGTAGGGCGGGTAGCCGATCGATCGGCGTGCGTCGAAGTTGCGGCCGGAGGCACGGCCGACATGGCCGCCGGCACCGAAGCGGCGGGCAAGGTCGGGGTGCAGGATGCCGGTGCCCACGGTGCGATCCTGCAGCGAGGCGGTCGCGTCGTAGAGTTCCACGAGCGGGGTGAAGCGCACCCGTATTTCATCGATCAGCGAGCGGATCCGGGCAGCACCGTCGGCCGGCAGACCGACCGCGACGCCGCCGGGAACGATGCGGTCCATCATCAGGCGATGGCCGAAGCAGGCGGCGGCGCAACGCAGCACGCGCTCGCGCAGGATGCCGCAATGCGCCAGCATGATGCTGAACGAGGCATCGTTGCAGATTGCGCCGAAATCGCCGAGGTGGTTGGCGATCCGCTCCAGCTCCGCCATCACCCCGCGCAGCCAGGCGGCCCGCGGCGGTGCCTCGATGCCGAGCGCCGCTTCCACGGCACGCGCGAAGGCCAGGGCATAGGCGACGGTGCTGTCCCCCGAGGTGCGGCCGGCGAGGCGCGCGGCCTGGTCGAGCGTCGCGCCATGCATCAGGTGCTCGATGCCCTTGTGCACATAGCCAAGGCGCTGCTCGAGCCGCACCACCGTTTCGCCGTCGGCGGTGAAGCGGAAATGGCCCGGCTCGATGATGCCCGCGTGCACCGGGCCGACGGCAATCTGATGCAGGCTTTCACCTTCCACCGGCAGGAACGGATAGGCCGTGGGGTTCGGACCGTGGTCGAGCCAGGGGCGCGTATCAGGCAATCCGACGGGATCGAGACCGAACAGGTCACGCATGGCGCGTTCCAGCCGGATCGCCGGCGCGTGCACGGCGCTGACCGAGGGAAAGCTGTTGTCGGGGCAATCCAGACTGTGCACCGCGATGGCCGGCGCGTCGTGGTCGAGAACGGCCATGTGCACGCGGCCCGGTTCGCCCCACAGGCCGAACAAGGTGCAGTCGCCGGAAGCCATGCGCTGGGCCATCTGCTGCCACTGTGCGGTATCGACGGCGCTCATCCCAGCAGCGCCGCGACGTGCTGGAACCAGGCGACCAGCGGTGCGGGCAGATAGATGCCGGCGATCAGCACCAGCGCGAGATGCGCGAACATCGGCACGTAGGATGCCTTCACCGGCCCGGTGGGCCCGACCGGCTCGCCGAACGCCACCGAGGTGACACGCAGGAACAGCGCGCCGAACGAAATCAGCAATCCGAACACGAACAGAATCGCCAGCAAGGGCTCACGCGCGAAGGTGGAGCTCACCACCAGGAATTCGCTGGTGAACACGCCGAACGGCGGCAGGCCGGCGATGGCCGCGACGCCGGCGATCAGGCCCCAGCCGAGCACCGGATGCGTTGCCGTCAGCCCGCCCATCTCGGCGATGCGCTGCGTTCCCTTTACCTGCGCCACGTGACCCACCGAGAAGAAAATCGCCGATTTGGTCAGGCTGTGCATGGTCATCTGCAGCAGGCCGGCGAAATTGCCGAGCGGCCCCGCCATGCCGAAGGCGAACACTATGATTCCCATGTGCTCGATCGAGGAATAGGCGAACATGCGCTTGATGTCGCGTCGTCGGTACAGCATGAACGCGGCGAAGATCAGCGAGATCAGGCCGAGCGTGATCATCAGCGGGCCGGGTGCGATGGCGCCGGGATTGGCCGCCAGCAGCATCTTGAAGCGCAGCAGGGCGTAGAGCGCGACGTTCAGCAGCAGGCCCGACAGCACGGCGGAGATCGGCGTCGGACCCTCGGCGTGCGCGTCCGGCAGCCAGGCGTGCATCGGCGCGAGGCCGACCTTGGTGCCATAGCCGAGCAGCAGGAAGACGAAGGCGATGTTGAGCAGGGCGGGATCGAAATCGCGCACCTTGGTGATCAGCACGGTCCAGACCATCGCATCGAGGCCTTCGCCGATCACGGGGCGCGCCGCGAGATAGACCAGGATGGTGCCGAACAGGGCCAGCGCGATGCCGACGCTGCCGAGGATGAAGTATTTCCACGCCGCCTCGATCGCCTCGTGCGTGCGGTAGATGCCCACCATGACGACGGTGGTGAGGGTCGCCAGCTCCACCGCCACCCACATCAGGCCGATGTTGTTGGCGATGAGCGCCAGGTTCATGCCGAACAGCATGAGCTGGAACATGGCGTGATAAAATCGCAGGTAGCCCGGCGTGAGGCGGCCGATCTCCAGCTCGTGGCCGATGTAGCTGGCACTGAAGGCGCTGGTGGTGAAGCCGACGAAGGTGTTCAGCAGGATGAACACCACGTTCAGATCGTCGACCAGGAGGAACTGGCCGGTGGCAGGCCGATCGACCAGCAGCAGGAGACCGCAGAGCAGCGACAGCAGGCTGGCAGCGACATTGATCCGTGCCGAGAGCCGGTAGTCGGCAATCAGCGCCAAGACCGCGGCGGCGGCGAGTGGCACGAGGAGGATGCCGAGTTCGCTCATCGTCTCCCCCTCCCCTCGTGGGCTTGGGCCGCGAAGCGGACCAAGGTTGGGGGGAGGGGGCCGAGCAGCACGATCGGCCGCCCCTCGCTACCCCCCACCCTAACCCTCCCCCGCAAGGGGGGAGGGAACAGTGCGCGCGGCCCACTCATCGCCGCTCCCCCCGGAACTGATCGAGCGCCTGCAGATCCACCGTGTCGAAGCGTTCGCGGATGCGGAACAGGAAGATGCCGATCACGATGAAGGCGATCAGGATGGAGAACGCCACGCTGATCTCCACCACCAGCGGCATGCCCTGCGCCCCGGTAGCGGCCAGGTTCACGCCGTTCTCCAGCGACAGAAAGCCGGCCACCTGGCTGACAGCATTGCGCCGCGTCACCATCATCAGCAGCCCGATCAGCACCACCGACAGCGCCATGGCGATGTCCTCGCGCGCCACCGGATCGGCGTGCGCGGTCACCGGGAGCATCACCATCATCGACAGCGCCACCAGAGCGATACCGGCCAGCATCGTCAGGCCGATGCTCACCACCGTCTCGATCTCGCGGTGGATGCCCAGGCGGAACACCATCCGTCGCAGCGCCCAGGGGATGACGATGGCCTTGAAGCCGAGCGCAATCGCCGCTGTGATGTAGAGATGTGGCGCACCCTGGATATAGGCCTGCCAGGCGACCGAAAGCGCCAGGATCAGGGCATGCAGGGCAAGCATGTTGATCAGAGCATAGAGCCGGTCCTGGTACAGCATCGTGAAGCTGATCAGCACCAGCCCGCCGGCCAGCATATGCGCGATGTCGAAGGCGTATCCGTGCATCACATGCCTTCCGATACGAACAGCAGCAGCACGCCAAGCAATCCCAGCATCAGCGCGGCGCCCAGGAAGTTGGGCACGCGGAACACGCGCATCTTGGCGATCGACATCTCGAAGACACCGAGCAGCACGCCGGCCGCCGCAAGCTTGACCAGATACAGGACGAACCCGATCGCATAGCCGCCGGCGAAGCCCACGGGGAAGAAGATGCAGGCGATCACCGAAACATACAGCAGCAGCTTCAGCGACGCGGCGAGATCAATCATCGCCAGATGCCGGCCGGAATACTCCAGCACCATCGCCTCATGCACCATGGTGAGTTCCAGGTGCGTGGCTGGGTTGTCGACCGGGATGCGCGCGTTCTCGGCGAGCGCCACGATGATGAAGGCGACCAGGCCGAGTGCCAGCGAGACGCGCAGACCAACGGCGGAGAATGCCATGTAGTCGGCGATCGTGGAGAGCTGCGTGGAGCCGGCGATCAGGGCGACTGTCAGCACGATCATCAGCATCGCGGGCTCGGCGAGCGAGGCGATCATCACCTCGCGCGAGGAGCCGATGCCGCCGAAGCTGGTGCCGATGTCCATCGCGGCCAGCGCCTGCGCGAAGCGGGCGCTGCCGAGCAGGGCGGTGATGGCGATCAGGTCACCCGACCAACTGAACAGCAATCCCGTGGCGAAGGTCGGCACCAGGGCCGCGGCGACCCAGGTGACGGCGAAGATCACGTATGGTGCGACGCGGAACAGCCAGGACGCATTCTCGGCCAGCACCACTTCCTTGGAGAGCAGCCGCTTCAGGTCAAGATAGGGCTGGATCAGCGGCGGCCCGCGGCGACGCTGCAGTTGGGCCTTCACCTTGCGCACGAGGCCGGTGAGCAACGGTGCCAGCAGCAGCACGAGCGCCATCTGCACACCCTGCACGAGCAGTCCCTGGATCACTGCCATAGCGCCAGCGCAAGCAACAGGATCACCAAGGCGGCGAAGACGAAGCCGAGATAGCGGCGGATGGTGAGGAACTGCAGGTGGTTGAGCACCTCGGACAGGTACCAGACGGCGCCGGCGACCGGGGCATAGAACACGTCCCAGATCACGTCGCTTATGTGCTTCTCGATCCGCGCCGGACCGATATCGCCGGGCGGCGGCATGGTCACCGTCTCATGCGTGCGGAACACCACGGCGCCGTAAACGCGGCGGATCGGCTGGGCGAAGCTGCCGCTGGTGTATTGCGTTGCCGGGCTCGGGTCGGGGAAGCCGCAATCCCATGCCGGTCCCCGGCGCAGCGCGTGCGAGGCGAAGCGATGGATCGCGAGCACGGTCAGCCAGGCCGAAGCCGCGATGAACAGGAACACCAGCAGGCCGTTATACGAGCTGCGCGAGGCCTCGATCGGCACGATGGAAAGCCACGCCACGCCGAGCTGTGTCGGCATCCGCGTGCCGGTCAGCGCCTGAACCACCGGGGCAAGCAGGTCGATCACCACGCCTGGGAGGATGCCGGCCAGCAGGCACAGCGCCGCGAAGACGAACATGGCGGCGAGCGAGCATCTGTCGACTTCCCGCGCCTCCGCCGCCACTTGTGTGCGCGGCCGGCCGAGGAAGGTCACGCCGAACGCCTTGACGAAGCACGCGGCAGCAAGTGCGGCGGACAGCGCCAGCAGCGCGCCATCCGCGGGGATCATGATCTTCAGACCCCATTGCGGCAGATCGGGACGCAGCAGGATTGCCTGGAAGGTCAGCCACTCGGAGACGAACCCGTTCAGCGGCGGCAACGCGGAAATCGCCACGCAGCCCACCAGGAAGGCAAACGCGGTCTTCGGCATGCGATGGATCAGCCCACCGAGATGGTCCATGTCGCGCTCGCCTGTCGCGGTGAGCACCGCACCGGCGCCGAAGAACAGCAGGCTCTTGAACACCGAGTGGTTGAACACGTGGAACAGCGCCGCGGTCAGCCCCAGCGCGGCGGCGGCACCCATGCCGTTGGCACCGAATGCCAACGCCAGGCCGAGGCCGATGAAGATGATGCCGATGTTCTCCACCGTGTGGTAGGCGAGCAGCCGCTTCAGGTCATGCTCCATCAGTGCGTACAGCACGCCCAGCACCGCGGTGATGCCGCCGACCGCCAGAACGACGATGCCCGACCACCAGGTGGGCGCGCCGAGCAGGTCGAAGGCGATGCGCACGAAGCCGTAGACCGCGACCTTGGTCATTACCCCGCTCATCAGCGCCGAGACGTGGCTCGGCGCGGCGGGATGCGCCAGCGGCAGCCAGGCATGCAACGGCACCACGCCGGCCTTGGATCCCGCGCCGATCAGCGCAAGGGCCAGGGCAAGCGCCGCGAGGCCGGGCGTGGGATGCACGGCACGCATCGCGGCGAAGGTGTAGCTGCCGGTCGGTCCCGCGAGCAGGCCGAAGCACAGCAGCAAGGCCAGCCCGCTGAAGCTCGCCATGATGATGTAGACGTAGCCGGCATGCGCATTGCCGCTCTCGCGATGGTGCGACATCACCAGCGCCCAGGAAGCCAGCGACATCAACTCCCACGCGAACAGGAAGCTGAATGCATCGTCGGCCATCACGACCAGGTTGAGCCCGGCGAGGAAGGCCGGATAGAACGGCAGCACACGCTGCGGCTCGGGTTCGTGGTTGCCGTAGCCGAGCGCGTAGAGACTGGCGCCGGCGCTGCCTAACCCGACCACGATCAGGAAGAATGCGGCGAGCGGATCGAGCCGGAAATGCGCGCCGATCCATGGCAGGCCGAGTGGCAACGTCACCAGCGATGGCTCGGCGCCGAGCGACACCAGTGCGATCAGCAGCGACACTGACGAAATACCGAGGCTGCCGCCATAGATGATGCTGCGTCCCGATGGCGCATGCGCGACGAACGCGCCGGTCACGGCGAGGCAGAGCAGCAGCAGGGCGCAGACCAGGGTGAGCTGGATCATGCGCGGCGACCGCTCCGTGGCGGACGCACACGACGCGGCGCGGCAGAGGGCCTGGTCAGGCGCACGCCGCGCCCGCCTTGCGCGCTGGCCGCACCTTCGGCGATCAGCTCGATGCCCGCCGCCTCAAGCGCGCCGACCAGCTTCATCAGCGAGTCGACGTTGCCGCGCACCACGCCGTCGCTCGCCTCCATCCGCTGGATGGTCGGCAGCGACAGGCGGGACAACTCGGCCAGCGCCCGCTGGTCGACCCTGAGCAGCGCGCGGGCGGCGCGCATCTGTGCCGCAGTTATCATGTATCATGCGCAGTTTCTGATGTTCCAGATATCAAAACACAGTATGCGACATTCTTTTTGTGAGTTCAAGATTGACCATCCAGCGATGGGACGTGGCATCCGGGCGCGTCGGCGTCAACAGTTGGCTAGGGATTTGCTGCCTACAATTGTGGACCCGGAGAAGCAGCATACATGAGCTTGCCACAGTTGCCGCCGCGCATGAAGCGCTGGTCACCAACTTTGTTGACGACAAGGGTGTTGCTGGCGTGCGCGGCAGGTCTCACCCTGGTTTTCATCGCCATCTGCGCCTTGCTGCTGCTGGACGCACGCCGCGACGCGGAGCGGCAGGCGGACGAGACGGCATCCCGGCTCGCCGCCGCGGTGGAGCAGGATGTCGCGCGCAATGTGGAGCTGTTCGATCTCTCGCTGCAGACGGTGATCGGTCTGTTGCAATCGCCGGCGGTCCGCGACCTCAGCCCGCCACTGCGCAATCTTGCCCTGTTCGAACACTTGCCCCGCGACCGGTATGTCGGCTTCATCGATGCGCTGGATGCGAACGGCGATGTCATCGCCGGTTCGCCGCCGCCGCCGCATGTCACCAACTGGGCGAATCGCGACTACTTCATCGCGCATCGCCGCGGCCAGTCCAATGGCATCTACATCGGTCGGCCGTTCTCCACCGCGCAGGAGGAATACGCCGGCATAGCGATCAGCCGCCGCATGTCGGATGCGGACGGCAATTTCGCCGGTGTCGTCGTCATCGGCATGCGGCTCGCCTACTTCCGTGATCTGTTCAGCCGGCTTGGACTGGGCCCGCACGGCTCGGTGGCGTTGCTGCGTGACGATGGCATTGTCCTGATGCGGCTGCCGTTCGATCGGAACGATATCGGCCGCACGCTGGATGCCGCCGCGCCATCCGGCGAATTCACGCGGACCGGGACATCATTGATTGCGGCGATTGACCCGATCGACCATGTCCAGCGGCGGTTCGCATTCCGGCGCGTCGGCGCTCTGCCGCTGATCGTGAGCGTGGGTGTGGCAAGCGAGGAGATTTACGCCGGCTGGCGGCTCAGGGTCCTGCTGATCCCGCTCGCCGGCGCCGTGCTCGCTGCCGCCGGGCTGCTGCTGATTGCCCGGCTGTGGCGGGAGCTGCGGCAGCGTGAGGCAGCCGAGCGGGATAGCCAGGAGAAATCGCGCTTCCTCACGACGTTGAGCCACGAGCTGCGCACGCCGCTGCACGGAGTCCTCGGCTACGCGGACCAGCTCAACGGGGATGGCGGCCTAAGCCCCGTCCAGTCGCGGCAGGTCGCGGAAATCGTCACTGCCGGCAAGCACATGCGCGATGTGGTCAACGCTGTGCTCGACTACGCCCGGATCGAGGCGCGGGGACCGGAGCTGCACATGAGCCGGATCGACGTACGGCGTTTGCTCGAGGAGTGCCTCGGGCTGGTCGAACCCGGTGCCAAGGCGAGGGGACTGGAGACAAGTTGCACGGTGGCATCCGGCGCGCCCCACTATTTCGTGACAGACGGCGTCCAGCTTCGGCAGATGCTGATGAACCTGCTGAGCAACGCGGTCAAATACACCCCGCGGGGCATGATCGAGTTGCGCCTGACGGGTACCGAGGAGCACCTCAGGATCGAGGTTGCCGACACCGGCATCGGGATACCAGAGGGACAGCGTCAGAAGCTGTTCATGGAGTACGAACGGTTCGGCGCCGAGCGAACAAGTATCGAGGGAACCGGCCTCGGACTGGCGATTGCCCACCGCCTGGCCAGGAGAATGGGCGGGCGGATGGGCCACCGCGACAACATAGGCGGCGGCAGCGTATTCTGGCTGGAGCTGCCGTCTTGTGTGGCGGATGAGCCTGGCCCGGTGGCCGACGAAGGCGAGGCATCGACCTCGCGCAAGCTGCGCATTCTCGTCACCGACGATTCGGAGGTGAACCGCGAAGTCGCGGTGTCATTCCTGAGCCAGGCGGGCCACACGGCAACCGAGGCGCATGATGGCAGCGAGGCAGTCAGGCTGGCCGCCGCCCACGACTTCGACATGGTGCTCATGGACATGCGTATGCATGGACTGGACGGCGTGGATGCGACGAGACGGATCAGAGAGCTTGGCGGATCGCGTGGCCAAGTACCCATCGTGGCGGTGACCGCGAACGCGCTCGATCAGCATGTGGAAGAATGCCGTCGTGCCGGCATGGCGGAGCACCTGGCGAAGCCGTTCACCCAGGCGGAGCTTCTGGCGGTTGTCACGCGGGTCGCCGGACGGCGGTGTCACCCTTCGCCTGATGAATTGCCGGCGATCGACCCCGATACCATGGCCCAGCTCGCATCCTGCATGAGTTCGGACGCTGTCGAGCGGCTGCTCGATTGTCTGGCGTTGCGGATCGAGGAGCTGCTGCGAACGCTCGCGGAAGCAGACCCCTTTGCCGCCTCGGATGCCCTCGGCGAACTGGCGCACGAATTGGCGGGCAGTGCGGGCACTCTGGGTCTTGCACGGCTTTCGGCGGTCGCCTCCCGCTTCGAGGCGGCGATCACAGCGGATGCGGCGCTGGCGGCGAGAATGGTCCACGAGGTGCTGCACGAGGCCAAGGCGGCGCTGGCGGAACTGCGCAACCGACGGTCGCTCGAATCGCTGCTGTCCGCATAAGCGAGAGCATTTCGACGCGGGCACTATCGGCGGCAGATGTTCAGCACCCGCCGGCCCTCGGACAGCTCCGCCGGCTCGCCGTAGAGCGGCGGCGGCTCCTGCCGGCGCTTCCAGACAAATGCGGCCGGCTCGGCCGGGCCGGATATCGTGCCACCGTCGGCTGGCGAGGAGCCCAGCAAGGCTGTGATGCCGCGCAGTAGGTCAACCGACTTGAACGGCTTGGCAAAGAACACCGTCGCGCCGGCATGCTGCGCCGCTGTGCGCGTATGTTCGTCGTCGAACGCCGTGAGAATGGCAATCGGCACGTCGGCGTAGCCAGGCAGGCGGCGGATCTGCCGACAGGCGGCAAACCCGTCCAGCTTGGGCATCTTGAAGTCCAGGATGACGAGCCGGGCGAGCGTGCGCGTGGCGTAGTCGAGCGCCTCGAGACCATGGACCGCCTGCAACACGTTGAATCCACGAGTCTCCAGAATGGAACGCAGGATGCCACGAATGATATAGTCATTGTCCGCGATGATCACGTCCTTCGCGATAACGTCGTTGGACATAGATGACGCCTTCTGTCACGGCAGCCAGCGTCATTCTGACGGCGGCGGATTGCGGACCGGTTAATCCGCTCGAAGACCCCAGAAGCTGGCAATGTGCCTGGCGGCATCCATCGGCCAGCCATGCGACAACCCAGGCAAGCTCCAGAGTTCGACCACCGACTGTTCGTTCTGGTTCCAGCGATCGCGACGCGCGCCGGAAAGTTCCGCCGTTTCAAAGGAGGCCGGGCCGAGGCCGTGCAAAGCGGACCATTGCGTAGCGAGCAACCCTGCATTGGCCGGGTCGACGACACGATCCTCCTGGCCATGCCAGATGGACAGAAGCGGCCATGGCCCCGAAAAGCCGATCGGTGCGGCGCCACGAACCAGCTCCACCCAGGCGGCGGGGGATCGGGCGGGCCCGGCTTCGGCCATCCGTCGCAAGGCTTCGGAGGCGCTGCTCGCCGCACCGACCGGCAAGCCGGCGACCACGGCGCCGGCGGTGAACACGTCCGGGTACGCCGCCAACAAGGCAGCGGTCATGGCACCACCGGCAGACAGCCCGGCGATGTAGACGCGGTTCGGGTCGGAACCGAAGCGCTGCGTCGCCGTGGCGACCATCTGCCGGATTGACAGCGCCTCGCCGAACCCGCGGCGCACATGGGTCGGGCGAAACCAGTTGAAGCAGCGTCCGTGGTTGTTCTCCCCCGACTGCTCGGGGAGCACGAGAGGCACCCCAAGCCGGTCGGCGAGCGCCACCCAGCCGGTGTCGCGGGCGAATGTGGTCGCAGCCTGGCCGCAGCCGTGCAGCAGCACGATCAGCGGTACTCCCGGCGCGGGCGGCACCGCCGGGACGTGGACGAACATTGCGAGCCGGCCGGGATTGCTGCCGAAGTCAGCCACCTCGATCGGGCCGGCAACAGCGGGGAGCGGATCGGGTGTCGACCAAGGCACCAGCCGCAGCGTCGCAGGAAGCTTCGCCTGAGCCTTCGCCATTGCGGAGGCGGCTTTGATGGCCGTCCGCATGCTCCGGCGGGCGATCCTCAGTTCGCGCGACCACTTCATGATGGGTCAACACTCCTGTCGTTCCAAGCCCAGCAATAAGGGAATTTTCTGCACCGCAGCAAGGGCCTTGACACGAGGATTCAGGGTCCGTCACGCCGGCGTGACGTCAACACGGTATCAGCATTTCGGGCGGCATGCTGCGAACGCTCCCGGCAATTCCGCGGTATTATGTAGCAACGGCCACCACACCGCCGCGGCACGCGGTGCCGGGGTTTCCGGCATGAGGAGGCCTGAGCAGCGACTCTCTATGCCACAATTTGAACAGTCCGCCGTTCTCAAGGCACAGTCCGGTGCAGACACAAAAAAGGTCACGTTCAGATGGCGCGCGCTCCCTTGTTCACCTACGGCGTCGGCGGCATTCCAATTGTCGGCCGGGCTGCGGTTGCGATTTGTGAGCAAGCCCTGTCAATGCAACCCCCAACATGGCTTACGTCGCTTCCGTGGTCCATCATAGTTGCGATTTCGCTATCTCTGTGGCTTGGTCAATTGCTCGCCGATGCCCGGAACGGGCATTCATGGCTGCGGCGCGATTGGAAACGTATAACTCGTCTATTCGATGTCATAGAGCCACCGGTAAGGCACGGCAATGTATTAGGAATTGATACAAAAATCCGATTCGTGCGAAAAATCCGCCACGCAACGATCATTCTTCATGTAGCTGGATGGCGTGGCATGGCTTATCCCGTTGACTCAGGTCGGTGCTACATATAGCGTGTGAGCGATTCGGCTGGCCATGTGGCATCGGGGGGACGAACAATCGATGGCGAGGGCGCGCTCGCTTTCGGAGTTTCAAAAGGCGTTTTCCGACGATGCGTGTTGCGCGGCGTTTCTGTTCAAGTGTCGCTGGCCAGACGGTTTCGTCTGCCCCGCTTGCGGCGAGGCTCGCGGTGTCACGCTGAATAGCCGCCCACGCCTGTTCGAATGTCTCGACTGCGGTCGGCAAACCTCGATCACGGCGGGCACGGTGATGCACCGTTCCAAGCTGCCGCTGACGATGTGGTTCTGGGCCGCGCATTTGATGGCGACCCATTCCAACGGCATGTCGGCGCGACAGTTGGCGAACCGGCTTGGCGTCACCTACAAGACGGCCTGGCTGTTGACGCAAAAGCTCCGGCGATCAATGGTCGATCCGAACCGCGATCCGCTCGAAGGCGTCGTTGAAGTCGATCAGGCGGAGATTCCATTCCGGGTCGGCGATACGTTCCTTGAGCCTGGCAACGCCGGCAAAATCCTCATCGCCGGCGCCATTGAGGTGATTGACCGGGACGCCAACACGACCAAGCCCAGACGGAAGGGAGCGAAGTACCTCGGCACGCGCTCCGGCCGTCTCCGCCTCGCTATGATCGCCGATAACACGACCGCGTCAATTGAGGCCTTTGTCAGGGCCAATGTGAAGCCGGGAGCCACGCTGATCAGCGATGGGCACGCGTCCTATCACGGACTGTCCAGCGATTACCGGCACGACCCGCGCGTCGTCGGAAAGATGGCGGCGCACATCGTATTGCCCTGGAGTCATCGCGCCTTCTCGCTGCTGAAGCGATGGGCGCTGGGTACGTATCACGGCCTGCGCCGCAAGCACGTCGACACCTATCTCGACGAGTTCGTCTTTCGCTACAACCGCCGATTTTATCGACATGTTTCGTTCGAGACCATGCTGGGCCTCGCCGCGCGCCACGAACCGGAGAGCTATTGGGACATCATCAAGCGGGACAATCCCCGCAAGGGTGGCCAAATCTCGAACCCACGCCCGCCGCAAGTTCAAATACTACATATAGACGAACCTGAGTGAACGGCATAAGCCTCGGCGTGGCGCCAGTCTCCTGACTAGGAAAAATGTTAGCATTGCAAAAGGCGAAGAGATTACGCTGCGCATCCTCACATTGAGATAGATCGGGGGGAATTCCTATATGATTCGGAATAATGGAGGGGAGCAAACGGCGCAAGCTGCATGGGGACTCCAATATATAGCAATATTAGAAGTGCAGTAACTGCTCATCCCCGGTTCGGCACCCTCTTTCAGAAAGCGGTTTTGCGATGAGCTGAGCGACCGCAAGATAATGGTTGACACGGTCACGGGCGACTCGATTCGAGCTTCGGGTGCCCCGGTTCCCCGACCTCAGCCAAC
>JBGPND010000076.1:0-21801 GCA_041487355.1 Acetobacteraceae bacterium
GTGATCTCCTCATCCGACGTCACGAGGCGCTCCGTCCAGAAGTAGCGTGGATCGCCCGATTTGCTGAACTCGGCGTCGATCACCGGGATGGCCGGATCCGCCGTCTCGGCATTGAGCATGCCCTGGACAGTGGATTGCAGCCAGCGCGCCATCGCGATGTTGTCCGAGTAGATGCGCCAGCGATCATCGGTCAGTTCGCTCCTGAGATAGAGCACATGCCCCGGGCCGGCCGGACAGAAGATGATGCGCCAGAAGCTGGCGTTCGTGGTGTTCGGCGCACCGTCCGTCGCGCTCAGCCGTATGAACGGGTTTTCGCCTGTCAGGATCACTCGATTGGGGTCCGCAACGCTCATTGGGATGCCTCCTGATGGACTCTGAAGATGCAGGGCCTAATCCGGGATCAAGCCTCCATCGACGTTGAACGATTGGCCGGTGATGTTTCGCGCGCCTGCCGACGCCAGGAACACCACCATTGCGGCGATGTCCTCGGGATCGTTCGCGCGTCGCAGCGGGATGACCGCGGCCCGACGACGTTCCATTTCCTGGATGGTCACGCCTTCCTGTTGCGCGCGGATTTGCAGATTGGCGTCCGACAGCGCGGTACGCGTGACGCCGGGGCAGACGGAATTGACGTTGATATTGTGCTTGCCCAACTGCTGCGCGGCCGTCTTCGTCAGGCTGATCACCGCGCCCTTGCTCGCGGCGTAGGCCGCGTTGGAGGTGCCCTCGTAGCCTTTCCCGGCAATCGAGGCGATGTTGATGATCCGTCCGCTGCGCCGCGGGATCATCTCCCGCGCCACGCGCTGCAGGCAGAAGAAGACGCCCTTGGCATTCACGCGGTGGATGCGGTCCCAATCTTCCTCGGTCAACTCCATGATGTCGGCGCGACGTGTCACGCCGGCGTTGTTCACCAGAATGTCGATCTGTCCGAACACATCCAGGGTCTGGCGCACCATGCGATCGATGTCCCGCAGATCGCCGACATCCGCCTGCACAGCCAGGGCGCGGCGTTGCAGGGACATGATGGCTTCCGCTGTCGCCTCGGCCTTGGGACTGGCGATGTCGGCGACGACGACATGCGCGCCCGCCGCGGCCAGAGCGAGCGCCGACGCCTTGCCGATGCCCTGGCCGGCGCCGGTCACCAATGCGACCTGATTGGCTAGGTTCATGCAGCGTTTCTCCCATGTGATACACGCAACACCAGGCGACATAGTCAAGCGGCGATGGCGCCGCGGAGTCCACTCCCCTGACCGCCATTGCCCGTGCCATTCCCCGCGGACAGGCGAGGCCGGGTGCGGCTGCTTGTTGCGCGGCTTGCGGCCGGCCTGCTCGGCCTTGCGCCCGCAGCCAACGTCAAGGACGCCGAACCGAACACCAACGCCACGGTGATCTATTACGACATGGCCGGCAACGAGACGCTGGACCAGGCCTCGCCGAATCCTGGACCCGCATCGAGATTGGCTGGTCCTGTCCCTGCTCGACCAGGTCGGATGACCTACGCCGCCGCCTGCTCCGCCATTACTTCGCCGCGCTCCGATTTCAGCCAGGCGATCCCGCAGCCGGTGATCGTGCGGCTCGGTCACGATCCCGACTGATGGAGACGCCAGCCGTCGCCGGACGCTCGGCGCAGCCGAACAGAATTGCCGAGCACATTCGCCGGTAGCGTTCGGGCAGCCCGCTCGCCGGAAGCGGCGGCAGGGCCTGATTCACGCCACGCTCGGCCTCGCCGGGTTCGCCGAGGCGATCGGCGACCTGACAGGGGCCGGCGCCATCACGCTTGGCACCGGCACACTGACCGAGGGGACCGCGATCAGCACCACCGTCTCCGGTGCGATCACCGGCAGCGGCAGCCTGATCAAGCAGGGTAGCGGCACGCTGACCCTGAGCGGCGCGGACAGCTACACGGGCGGCACCGGGTTCAATGCCGGCGTGGTGCAGCTTGGCGCCGGCGGCAGCCTGGCCTCCACCGGTGCGATGACGGTCGGCGCCGGTGCCACGTTCGATCTCAACGGGCACAGCTCCGCGATCGGCGACCTGTCGGGCGCCGGCACCATCGCACTGGGCGGCGCGACGCTGACGGCAGGCATCTTCCTGCCCAGCACCTTCGCTGGCGTGATCACCGGCAGCGGCAGCCTGATCAAGCAGGGCACCGGCACGCTCACCCTGACCGGCACCACCACGATCCAGGCCGGCTTCCTGGAGCTCGGCAATGGCGGCAGCAGCGGCAGCCTGTTGGGCGGCAGGACTGCGCTCAATCCGGCGACGGAAAACACCTGGGCGACCTGCGGCGGTGCGAAGATCGCCAGCCGTGCGTCCGCGGCCGCAAGCCGTTTCGCGACCACCAGGATGGCGCGCAAGGCGGCACTGCCGATGAAGCTGACGCGCGACAGATCGATCAGCAGCCGTTTGTTGCCGAGCCGGGTCGCGAGCGGAACAGAAGTGCGGCCTATGCCAGCGCCCGCCCGGCGAGACTTTCCAGCACGCGCAGCGGCGAACGCTCGGGATGCGCCATCGCCGCGACCGGCAGGTGGAATGTCTGCTCCAGTGCGCAATGCCCGGCGAGGGCCGCGTGCAGCACCTGGTCGGTGAAGCAGAGCCACGTCGTCCCGGCGGCAAACGCCACGTCGGCCTTCGGTGCGCCGGACTGGTAGGCGGCGTCCAGCTTTCCCGTGTCATGCAGGCGCAACATCATCCGGTCGTATTCGCTGCGCCGTCCCTTGGTGATGCCGATCCGCTCCAGGAGCCACGCGCTTCCCGGCAGCCCCCCGCGCGTCCGCGGCAGGAACTGACGCGCGAAATCCGGAAATGGTTCGCCAACACGCCATGCCCGCGCGGCGCCGTCGGGTGCGATGTTGCAGAACAGGCGGAGGATGCGGTGCCCGCGCATCGGCCGGCTGGGGAACGCATCGACGTGCAGCAGCCTATCGTCGTGCCGTGGCGAGTAATCGCGCCCGGCGATCTCCGCCGGCCGGAAACTCGTGCGTGCGCGCTCCAGCGCCGGCGCATAGCCAGGCAGCAGATCGCGCAGCATCTGTTCGGCGGCGTCGCCGAAGCGTTGCATCATGGCCGCCAGCTTTGCCGCCTCCGCACCGCTGAGCGCCGTATTGCTGACCATGCCGCTCGCCGGATCGAGGCTGATGTTCTTCCGCTCGCTGCCCATGATCCTGGGGGACAGCAGGAACATCTCGTCCGGAGCGACACGGAACGGCAGTTCCGCCAGCAACAGCACGCGGCCGGCTTCCAGCGCGTCGACCGCCTGGCGTTGCAGCGCCGCGTCGAACGGCCCGTGCCATGCGGCGATCGGCAGGTTCTCGATGACGTCGCTTGCGTCCATCGCTACTCGTGCACCAGCACCCAGTCGTTGATGAAGCTGGCCAGCCCGTTGGCGTGGAAATCCCGCCGCAAGGCGGCTTCATCGTAGTCCTCGCGCACCCAGTCGAGGAACGGCTTCCGCCCTTCGGCCTCGCGCGCATAGTGGTGGAAGAAGGCGTCCAGGATGCCGGTGCGCGCCTGCCTGATATGGCCGAACCGGAGCGAGAGCTGCTGCAATGCCTCGCGAGCGGTGCCGCCCTGGAGCAGCACGAACAATCCGGCGGCGAGCCCCGCCCGGTCCGCGCCCGACTTGCAGTGCATCAGCGCCGGCGCGCGCATGTGGCGGAAGATGTCATCCAGCCGCAGGATCCGGTCACGCTGCGGCGCGCCGCGGCTTTCCAGCGCCATGTCGACGAAGTCGAGGCCCAGGCGGGTGGCGGCGTCGCGGCTCAGCGCGTCCGAACCGTTCCGTGTCTGGCCGCGCAGGTTGATCAGCGTCTTCAGGCCATAGCGCCGGGTGAGCGCTGCCAGACGGTGCGGCGTCGGATGGTTGCAGCGATACAGCCGTCCGGGCGCGACGGCGGCGAAATTGCTCCACACCAGGCGGAACACCGCATGGTCGATCAGCAGCGCATCGAGCCAGGCGAGCGCGCGGCCGCGGGCGGTGGTGACATCGCCTCGGAATATGCTGTCCATTGGGCCAGGGTTGCGAAGGAGGCACCGCATATGGCCATGGGAGAGGCCGGCGTGCAACTGCCCCCTCCCCCCAACCCCCTCCCGCAAGGGGAGGGGGAGTGCTGCAGCACCTACTCCCCCTCCCCTTGCGGGAGGGGGTTGGGGGGAGGGGGCTGCTACCGCCGGATCAGCTCCGCCACGTCCCCCCGCCCCTCGGCTTTGAGGCCGGCGACGACCCCGGCACGGTCCTGCGCCGGGCGGTTCTGGCTCATCTTCCACTTGCCCTCGAGGCGCGTGATCGGTAGCGCGAAGCCCACGATGCCCTTCAGCATGCCCTCGACGTAGTCCGCCGGCGCGTCGCTCACCGCCCAGGGCTCGGCCCGCGCCGCCTCCTGCCGCTCGGTCAGCCGGGTGACGATGGCGTGCAGCCGCTCCGGCGCGTCGAAGAACTCGACGGGCCCATAGGCGTGGATCGCGACGTAGTTCCAGGTCGGCACGACCTTGCCGTTCTCCCGCTTGGTCGCATACCAGGACGGCGTGATGTAGACGTCAGGCCCCTGGAAGATGGCCAGCGCCTGGACCCCTGCCGCGGCCCCGCGAGCCTGCGGATTCGGGCGGGCGACATGGCCGAGCAGCGTCCCATACGGCGCTGGCTCGGCGTCGAGCAGCATCGGCACGTGGCTGGCGATCAGCCCGTCCGTGGTCAACGTGACCAGGGTGGCAAGCCCGGAGTGGCGGATCGCATCGTGCAGCACGTCGATGCGGTCATCCTTGAACAGAGGTGGAACGTACAAAGGCGGGTCCTCCCTGCCGGCGGAATACGCTTCGCTTTTCCGCCCTACCCTACCTGTAGGGCGGAAAAGCGAAGCGCATTCCGCCGCTACGCCGCTGTCCGAATCGCAGCCGCCCTGACCTCGTCGCCCACCCCGGCCTCGAACGCCGAAAAATTCTTCTCGAACCGCCCGATCAGCTCCCTGGCCATCCGGTCATAGGCCGCCTTGTCCGCCCAGGCCTCGCGCGGGTCCAGCACTTCGGTGGGCACGCCAGGCACGTGTTCGGGGATCGACAGGCCGAAGAACCGCTCCTTGCGGAACCGCGAGCGTGCCAGGCTGCCGTCCAGCGCGGCACGCAGCAGGGCGCGGGTGTGGCGGATACTCATCCGCTGGCCGACGCCATACTGCCCGCCGCTCCAGCCCGTGTTCACCAGCCAGCAATCCGCGTCGTGCCGCGCGATCAGCTCGGCCAGCATGCGCCCGTACACCTCCGGCCGGCGCGGCAGGAACGGCGCGCCGAAGCAGGTGCTGAACGTGGCCTCCGGTTCGGCGCCCATGCCCTTCTCGGTGCCCGCCACGCGCGCGGTGTAGCCCGACAAGAAATGATACATCGCCTGCGCCGGCGAGAGCTTGGCGATCGGCGGCATCACGCCGAACGCATCCGCGGTCAGCATCACCACGTTGCGTGGCTGCCCGCCGCGCAAGGAGGGCTCGATGTTGGGGATGTATTCCACCGGATAGGCCGAGCGGGTGTTCTCGGTCAGCGACTGGTCGGTGAGATCCAGCCTGCCATGCGGGTCGGCGACGACGTTCTCCAGCACCGTGCCGAAGCGGTGGCTGGCGGCCCAGATCTCTGGCTCATGCTCGGCCGACAGGTTGATCACCTTGGCGTAGCAGCCGCCCTCGAAGTTGAACACGCCGTTCTCGCCCCAGCCATGCTCATCGTCGCCGATCAGCCTGCGATGCGGATCCGACGACAGCGTGGTCTTGCCGGTGCCGGAGAGGCCGAAGAACAGCGCCACGTCGCCCTCGCCGCCGATATTGGCACTGCAATGCATCGGCATCACGCCGCGGTCGGGCAGCAGCCAGTTCATCACGGTGAAGATCGACTTCTTGATCTCGCCCGCGTACTCGCTGCCGGCGATCACGATGACGCGCTGCTCGAAGGACAGCGCGATGGCGGTGCCGCTGCGCACGCCGTCGACTGCCGGGTCGGCCTGGAAATGCGGCGCGTGCAGGATGACGTAGTCCGGCTGGAAATCCGCCAGTTCCTCGGGTTGCGGGCGGATGAAGATGTTGCGCGAGAACAGCGCCTGCCAGGCGCCCGTGGTGACCATGCGCACCCGCACGCGATGCGCGGGATCGGCGCCGGCGTAGAGGTCCTCGGTGAACAGCTCCTGGCCCTGCAGGTAGGCCTGCACGCGCGCCGTCAGCACGGCGAATTTCTCCGGCGCGAGCCGCTGGTTGAACCTGCCCCACCAGATTTCGCCGGTACTCGACGGTTCGTCGACCACGAACTTGTCCTGCACCGAGCGTCCGGTGTGCACGCCGGTGGTCACCACCAGGGCGCCATCGGCTGACAGCCGGCCTTCGTTGCGGCGCACGGCCTCGGTGACCAATGCGGGCGCGGTCAGGTTGATGTGCACCGGACGGGATGCGTGTATGCCGGTGCCGGCGAGCGCCTCGGCGGCGAGAATCCTCCAGGATTTGTGCCTAACGTGCGCGGTGTCGGCGGCAAACGTCAACGGTCTGGCTCCTGCTTGTGGTTTTGGCGTGGCGGTTAGGGTCGAATTGTGGCGATGATAGGAGTGAAATTGCGCAACAATCCACCCCTTCCGCACAACTTTGAATTGTGCGCCGCAGCATCGCAGGTGCTCGCTGGGCTGGGGGCGTGACCGTTGGCCGGGGCTGCGCTATGAGGCCCCGAGAGGAGTGCCAGCAACGTGAGCCAGCCGTTCGGCGTGAACAGCCTGCGCAACGGCCCGGACGGGCGAGGCCGGTTCGGCGAGTTCGGCGGCCGTTTCGTCGCCGAGACGCTGATGCCGCTGATCCTCGAGGTCGAGCAGGCCTATCTGGCGGCGCGCGCCGACCCGGCGTTCCGGACGGAGTTGGATGCCTACCTGAAGAACTATGTCGGCCGCCCCAGCGCGCTGTGGTTCGCCGAGCGGCTGACCCGGCATCTCGGCGGGGCGAAGGTCTACTTCAAGCGCGACGAGCTGAACCATACCGGCAGCCACAAGGCCAACAACTGCATGGGCCAGATCCTGTTGGCCAAGCGGATGGGCAAGACGCGGATCATCGCCGAGACCGGGGCCGGGCAGCACGGCGTGGCGACGGCGACGATGTGCGCGTTGTTCGGCCTGCCCTGCACCGTCTACATGGGTGCGACCGACGTCGAGCGGCAGGCGCCCAATGTGTTCCGCATGAAGCTGCTGGGCGCGGAGGTGAAGCCGGTCACCTCGGGCGCGTCGACGCTGAAGGACGCCATGAACGAGGCGCTGCGCGACTGGGTCGCCAACGTGCAGGACACCTACTATCTGATTGGCACGGTCGCGGGTCCGCATCCCTATCCGATGATGGTGCGCGACTTCCAGTCGGTGATCGGCGAGGAGGCGAAGGTGCAGTTGCACGAGGCCGAGGGCCGGCTGCCGGATGCGGCGGTGGCCTGCATCGGCGGCGGGTCGAATGCGATGGGGCTGTTCCATCCGTTCCTCGACGATGCGTCGGTGCGGCTGATCGGCGTGGAGGCGGGTGGCCACGGCATCGAGACCGGCCAGCACGCGGCGAGCCTGACCGGCGGCCGGCCCGGCGTGCTGCACGGCAACCGCACCTATCTGCTGCAGGACGACGACGGGCAGATCATCGAGGCGCATTCGATCAGTGCCGGCCTGGATTATCCAGGTATCGGCCCCGAGCATTCCTGGCTGCACGACATCGGCCGCGTGGAATATGTCTCGGCGACGGACGAGGAGGCGCTGGCGGCGTTCCAGCTCTGCACGCGGACGGAGGGGATCATCCCCGCGCTGGAGCCGGCGCATGCGCTGGCGCATGTGACGAAGTTGGCGCCGACGATGGGGGCGGACGAGATCATCCTGATGAATCTCTGCGGCCGCGGCGACAAGGATATCTTCACCGTCGCGGATCATCTCGGGGTGAAGCTGTGATGCGTGTCGGCGTCCCCACCCCAGCCCTCCCCCGCTACGCGGGAGAGGGGGTCCTGAGCTCCCTCTCCCGCGCTGCGGGGGAGGGTTGGGGAGGGGGCGCATCCCCATGAGCCGCATTGCCACCCGCTTCGCCGCACTGAAACGCGAAGGCCGCGGCGCGCTCATTCCGTTCGTGGAGGCGTGGGATCCCGATGCCGCCACCTCGATGGAACTGCTGCGCGGCATGCCGGCAGCCGGCGCCGATCTGATCGAGATCGGCATTCCGTTCACCGACCCGATGGCCGACGGGCCGATCATCCAGGCCGCCGGCAAGCGCGGACTGAAGGCCGGCGTGAAGGTCCGGCATGTGCTGACCATGGTGCGCGAGTTCCGCCGCGAGGATGCCGCGACCCCGGTCATCCTGATGGGCTATCTCAACCCCATCCTGTCGTACGGGCCGGAACGCTTCTGCGCCGACGCCGCCTCGGCCGGCGTGGACGGACTGATCATTGTCGACCTGCCCACCGAGGAAGCCGATCTGCTGGTGCCGCACGCCAATGCGCACGGGCTCGACATTATTCGCCTGGTGGCACCGACCACGGACGACAAGCGGCTGCCGCTGGTGCTGGATGGCAGCTCCGGCTTTGTCTACTACGTCAGCATCACCGGCATTACCGGCACACGCAGCGCGACGTCGGAGCACCTCGGCGAGGCGATCCCGCGCATCCGCCGCGTCTCCGACCTGCCGATCGCGATCGGCTTCGGCGTGCGCAGTCCGCACCAGGCGGCGGAGGCCGTGCGTATCGCCGATGCGGCGGTGGTGGCCTCGGCGTTGATCGACACGCTCGCGGCGAACCTGGACGAGCAGGAGCGCGCCAGGCCGGGTGCCGTCGGCAAGGTGCTGGATCAGGTGCGCGAACTCGCCGCCGGCGTGCGCGGCGCGAGGGTAGGCGTGTAAGCGATGGGCTGCCGGGCTTGCTCGCCGCTCTGGCAGTCCCTAGATCTCCGAACCAGGACGCAGCCACCCTTCCGGAGGGGACAAGATGAGTATCATTCCACTTCTTCGAGCTGCCGGGCCGCTCCCGATCGACGAGATCTGGGGACGCAGCTCCGAGTCGGACAATGACCTGCTCGCGGAACTCAAGTCACTGCAGGAAGACGGGCTGATCACAGTCGAGAACGGCGACATTCCGCATTCCACCGACGACTTGCGCAGCGCCAGATCGGTTGTCCATTTGACCTTTTCCGGCGCACGCAGCAATACAGCCTGATCAGCTTTCCCGCCCCGCAGTCTGATGGATTCCTTCCCGGGCTACGCCCTTGCATTCATCTTCGCCGCTGGCGCTGTGACGCGCGATTATCACGTTACATTGTCAAAAGCGTTGCTGCACATTCCATCGTCCGCGTACCGTCATTGGTCCTTCCTCGCGCTTGGCGGGACATGCGGCATCCTGGCCGCGCTACTTTTCAGCATCACCACGTCCGAAGGGGACGATCCAATCAGCGCCACGCTGCGATTGCATGTTGCCTCTCCACCGCTGCGAGGTCTGGCGGTCGGTGCAATGTTCCTGATCCTCATTCGCCTCCGCATTTTCGATACTCATAAGTCTGGCTTTGGCCCGGACTGGTTCTACGTCATCGTGCGGGATGTCGCGTCCCAAGCCTTCGTCGATGCGCAGGCCCGCGCTCGGGTCAGGTTCCTCAACAACAATCTGCAGGCAGCGTTCGCCATCGCAAACTACTTCGGGGATGTCGAATCTCTCATCGACAAATCGATCAGGACCCGGCCCACGCCATACCGCCGAAGCGTCAGCCAGCAGTTGAATGCCGCATTGAAAAAGGCACCCCTGCAAGGCAAGCCGGATCCGAATGACCGTGCCTGGCAGACCTACTACCGCTCGCTGACCGGGATCTGCTATGACGCGTGTGGGCCTCGGATCCTGCGCGACATGCCCGGATTCAAATTCTGAGATGGTCCAGCAAGGACATATCGACCGATGAACTGGCTCACCGAATTCGTCCGGCCGAAGATCCGCACGCTGTTCGCGCGGCGCGAGGTGCCGGAGAATCTCTGGCACCAATGTCCGGCCTGCCAGCAGATGATCTTCCATCGCGACCTGCTGGCGAACCTGAAAGTCTGCGCGCATTGCGGCCACCACATGCGGGTGAGCGCGCTCGAGCGCCTCGGCTGGACCTTCGACGAAGGTGGCTTCACGCGCATCGAACTGCCGAAGGCGCCGGTCGACCCGCTGCGGTTCCGCGACAGCAAGCGCTACACGGACCGCCTGAAGGAGGCGCGCGACAAGACCCACCTCGACGATGCGATCGTGGTTGCGCATGGCAGGATCGAGGGCCAGCAGGCCGTCGTCGCGGCGATGGAATTCGAATTCCTCGGCGGCTCCATGGGCGCGGCGGTCGGCGACGGGCTCCTGGCGGCGGCACGCCTGGCAGTGCTGCAGGAGGCGCCGCTGATCGTATTCACCGCATCGGGCGGCGCGCGCATGCAGGAAGGCACCATCAGCCTGATGCAGATGCCGCGCAGCGTGATCGCGACGCGTCTGGTGAAGGAGGCCGGGCTGCCGTTCATCGTGGTGCTGACCGATCCCACCACCGGCGGCGTCACCGCGAGCTTCGCCATGCTGGGCGATATCCAGATCGCCGAACCCGGCGCGTTGATCGGCTTCGCGGGACCGCGCGTCATCGAGCAGACCGTGCGCGAGAAGCTGCCCGAGGGCTTCCAGCGCGCCGAGTATCTGCACGAGCACGGCATCGTCGACATGGTGGTGAAGCGCACCGAGCTGAAGGCGACGCTGGCGCGGCTGATCCTGCTGCTTCGGGTGAAGCATATCGAGCCCCTGCCGGCGGTGGCGTGATCCGCACGACGCACCGCATCCGCCCCCCATTGTCATGGCCAGGCTTGGCCCGGCCACCCACGTCTTTGCTGCATGCACGAGGCAATGACGTGGGTGGCCGGGCCAAGCCCGGCCATGACGAGTAAAGCCGGCCGCGATGACCGGACGCATCGAGGGCATCGTCGCGCGGCTGCATGGCCTGCATCCGCGCCTGATCGATCTCAGCCTGGAACGGCTGCAGGACCTGCTGGCTAAGCTGGATCATCCGGAGCAGCGCCTGCCGCCGGTAATCCATGTCGCGGGCACCAACGGCAAGGGCAGCACCTGCGCTTTCCTGCGCGCGATGGGCGAGGCGGCGGGGCTGCGCGTGCATGTCTACACCTCGCCGCATCTGGTGCGGTTCAACGAGCGCATTCGCATCGCCGGCGAACTGGTGTCCGACGCTGCGCTGGCCAACGCGCTGGAGGAGGTCGAGCGGGTGAACGCCGGCGCGGCGGTCACCGTGTTCGAGGTGATCACCGCCGTCGCCTTCCATCTGTTCGCGCAGACGCAAGCGGAGCTGTGCGTGCTGGAGGTGGGGCTGGGCGGCAGGGGTGATGCGACCAACGTGATCGCGAACCCGGCAGCCTGCGCGATCACCTCGATATCGCTGGATCATCGCGAGCTGCTGGGTGAGACGCTGGAGGTCATCGCGGCCGAGAAGGCCGGCATCCTGAAGCGAGGAGTGCCGGTGGCGATCGGCGCGCAGCCGGTGGAGGTGGCAGATGTGCTGCTGGCGGCGGCGTCGCGTATCGGCGCGCCGGTGCGGCTGCGCGGCCGCGACTGGCGCGTGGAGCCCGGAGTTCGCGGCTTGCGCTACGGCGATCCGGGCGGCGAGCTCGAACTGCCGCCGTCGTCGCTGCCGGGTGCATTCCAGTTGGACAATGCGGGCATCGCGATCGCCGCGCTGCGTGCCTCGGGCCTCGCCGTGCCGGATGCCGCGATCGGCCGCGGGATTGCCGCGGCGGAGTGGCCGGCGCGGTTGCAGCGCCTGCGCGGACCGCTTGCCGCGCTGCTGCCAGCCGATTGGGAGCTCTGGCTGGATGGCGGCCACAACGCGGGTGCCGGCATCGTGCTGGCCGAGCATCTGCGATCGTGGGCGGATCGGCCAGTGCATCTCGTCGTCGGCATGAAGCAGGCCAAGGATGCGACCGAGTTCCTGCGGCCGTTGGTTCCGCTTGCAACCACTGTCTGGGCAGTCGCGGAGCCGGGGCAGCACGACGCGCGCCCCGTCGAGGCGATCGTCGACGCCTCGGGCGGTGTCGCGCGGCCGGGACCGCATGTGGCCGATGCGCTGCGTGCGTTGCCGCGTGAAGGCGGCCCAGCACGCGTGCTGATCTGCGGCAGCCTGTATCTTGCCGGTGAGGTGCTGAAGCAAGACGGGTGATGCCCCCCGCTGTCATTGCGACCACCGCGTAGGCGGTGGGAAGCAATCTCGTGGGGCATGGGGCAGGTCTGGCGCGGCCCGGCGCAGCGTGCTGAATTGCGGCGGACACAAGGAGCAAGCAGTCTGATGGACGGAACGCTCAAGCCGGCGGCTCAGGGCAAGGGCCTGGCAAGATCCTCGGGCGCGTTGGCCGGGCTGAAAGTGGTCGACCTGACTCGCGTGCTCGGCGGCCCCTATTGCACGATGATCCTGTCGGATCATGGCGCCGACGTGATCAAGATCGAGCCGCCGCAGGGCGATGAGGTGCGCGACTGGGGCCCGCCGTTCCACGAGGACGAAGCCAGCTATTTCATCGGGATCAATCGGAACAAGCGCGCCATCGCGCTCGACATCGGCAAGCCGGAAGGCAAGCAGGTGCTGCTGCGCCTGCTGGACGGCGCCGATGTGCTGATCGAGAACTTCAAGCCAGGCTCGATGGAAAAATGGGGCATCGGCTACGATGAACTGTCGCCGCGCTTCCCGCGCCTGATCCATTGCCGGATTTCCGGCTTTGGTCCCGACGGGCCGCTCGGCGGCCTGCCCGGCTACGATGCGATCCTGCAGGCGATGACCGGGCTGATGACCGTGAACGGCGATGCGACAACCGGGCCGATGCGCCTCGGCACCGCCATCGTCGACATGGGCACCGGACTCTATTCGGCGATCGGCATCCTGATGGCGCTGCACGAGCGCGAACGCTCCGGCCACGGGCAGTATCTCGACATGACGCTGTACGACTGCGGCATGGCACTGCTGCACCCGCAGGCGGCGAACTTCTTCCTCAATGGGAAGCGTCCAGCGGGGACCGGCAATCCGCATCCGAATCTGGTGCCGTACGACAAGTTCCCGACGAAGACCTGCGACATCTTCATCGCGAGCGGCAACAACGGCCAGTTCCGCAAGCTCGCCGAAATCATCGGTCGGCCGGAACTGGCGGACGATCCGCGGTTTGCTGACAACGGCAAGCGCAACGTCAACCGGGCCGCGCTGACCGAGGTGCTGGCCGCGGCATTCGCGGAGCATGACGGCAACGAGCTGGCACTGCGCCTGATCCGCAATGGCGTTCCCGCCGGGCCCGTGCTGCCGGTCGACGAATCGACCGCCGCGCCGCACACCGCGCATCGCGAGATGGTAACCGAGCTCGACTGGTATCGCGGCATCGGCACACCGATCAAACTGTCCCGCACGCCGGGGGGCACGCGGCGGCCGCCGCCGAAATTCGCGCAGGATGGCGCCGACGTGCTGGCGCAACACGGCTACACGGCGGATGAGATCGCGGCGCTGGAACGCGACGGCGTGCTGTTTACCAAACGCCGAAGCTAGCGGCACACGGTTCAGAGGCCCAAGAAGAAGCAGCAAGATGCCACCGACCGCCCTGCCGGCGCGCGAGATGCTGAACCTGCCAGGCCAGACGACGATCGCCTGGGCGGTGTTCGACGCGGCCTGGTATCTGGCGACCTATCCTGACGCGCGTGCCGGGACCGGCGATGCCGACGATGCGGCGGTGCTGGAATTCTACCTCGATCACGGCCAGCAGCGTGGCCACTCGCCGAACATCTACTTCGACGAGGCGTGGCATCTGAAGAACCATCCGGGTGCCGCCGCCGCGGTGCGTGAGGGCCATGCGCAGTCGGGCTTCGATGCCTATTGCCGAAACGGATTCCACTCTCGCTCGCCGCATTGGCTGTTCAACGAGCCGTTGTATCGCCAGCGCCATCCCGACCTGCGCGACGAGGTGCTGCAGGCCGACGGCAATGCCAATGGCTACGATCACTACCTGAAACACGGCAACAGGGAAGGCCGGATCGGCCACCTGTTGTTCGATCCGGCCGTGTATCGCGCGCAGCTCGATCAGGCCGCGACGGCGGAGGCCGATGCGCTCGGAACCTTCCTGCATTATCTGCGGTGCATTGCGGCAGGCAGGCCCGAGCCGCGGACATCACAGTATTTCGATCCGGCGTGGTACCTGCGCCAGTATCCCGCGGTCGGCGAGGCGATCGCGGCTGGCGCATGGTCCTGCGCGCTGCACCACTATCTGTGCAACGACACGCCGGCCGCGTTCGACCCGCTGCCCGAATTCTCCGAGAGCTATTACCTCGGGCGATACAAGGACATCGCCGCGGCGGTGGAAGCGAAGGACCGGCGCAGCGGGTACGATCATTTCCTCAGCCACGGCGTGCTGGAGTTGCGTTCGCCGAGCGCGTCGATCGATCTGAAATACTACACGACCGCGCACCCGTCCGTGCGGATCGACCTGGACCATGGCCGCGCGCGCGATGCTTTCGCGCACTACCTGGCAATCGGGCGGGAGCAGGGACTGGCACCGGCGCCGCCGCCGGAGGAGCAGATCACCGAGACGCAGGCCGGAGCGCTGTATCGCCGCAAGGCGGACAACCTGCTGCCGACGAGCTTTCGTACGGCGCTTGAATTCGCCTGTACGGGCACGCCCGCGCTCAGCGTCATCATGCTGCTGCGCGACCGGTTTCCGCTCACACTGATGACGCTCGGCTCGCTCCGCGCGAACTACCATGGCGACATCGAGCTGATCCTGGTCGATGCCGGTTCCAATGACGAAACGCGGCAGATCAACCGCTTCGTGCGCGGCGCCAGGGTGTTGCGGTTCGACACCGATATCGACTTCGTCCGTGGTTGCAATGCCGCGCTCCACTGTGCCACGGCCGACGCCGTGCTGTTCCTGGATAACGCCGTGGAACTGGCCCCTGGTGCGCTCGCCGTGGCGCTACGGCGCCTTCACTCCGATCCGCGGATCGGTGGCGTGGGCGGCAAGGTGGTGCGCGCGCATGGCAGACTGCGGGAGGCTGGCAACATCATCTGGCGTGACGGCCTCACGCTCGGCTATCTGCGCGATGGCTCGCCGCTCGCGCCGGAAGCCAATTTCGTGCGCGATGTCGATTTCTGTTCCACCGCATTCCTGCTGGTCCGCGGGGTGCTGCTGCGCCAGCTCGAAGGCTTCGATGAGGCGTTCGCATCCGGCGGCTACGCGGACGCCGATCTGTGCATGCGCGTCGCTGAGGCCGGCTACCGCGTCGTCTATGATCCTGCTGTCGTGATCAACCGGTTTGCCCAGGGCGGCCCGAGTGACAAGAGCGGCCCGGATGAGCCGGAGCGTGCGCATCAGTCGTTCTTCCGCAAGCACATCAACCAACTGCGGTTCCGCTACATCGCCGATCGCCGCGTTCAGGTGTTCGCGCGCTCCACCGATCCCGGCCAGCGCGTGTTGTTCATCGACGACACGATACCGCTGCGGCAGATCGGCTCGGGCTTCGTGCGCTCGAACGATCTGATCCAGGTGATGGCATCGCTCGGCTTTCGGGTCACGGTGTTCCCGATCAATCCGTGCCGCCTCGGCCTGGCGAGCATCTACGCCGACATGCCCGACACGGTCGAGGTGATGCACGACCGGACCCGGGAGGACCTGGCGGAGTTCCTCGTCGCTCGGCAGGGCTACTATGACGCGATCTGGATCGCGCGCACGCACAACCTCGATCGCGTCAAGCCGATGCTCGAGCGCATGACACTGGGCACCGGAAGGCCGCCGCGCATCGTGCTGGACACCGAGGCGATCGCCGCGATGCGCGAAGCGGAGCGTGCGGCGCTCTCCGCCGTGGTTCCGTTCGATGTCGATGCGGCGATCATGCGGGAATTCGCCAACGCGCATTTCTGCCAGAGCATCATCGCGGTGAATCCGCAGGAAGCGCAGAAGCTGCGCGATCTGGGTTTTTCCGATGTCGTGGTGATCGGCCATCTGCGCGAACCGCACCCCACGCCACGCACATTCGCCGAGCGCTCGGGAATGCTGTTCCTCGGCGCGATTCATCGCCAGGACAGTCCGAACTACGATGCGCTCGACTGGTTTGTCCGGGAGGTGCTGCCTCTCGTCGACCAGGCGCTGGGCTGGGAGACGCGGCTGACCGTTGCCGGCTATACTGACTTGCAGGTCTCGCTCGAGCAGTTCAGCGAGCACCCGCGCATCACGCTGCGCGGCATGGTGGATGACATCGAGCCGCTGTATGACGCGCACCGCATCTTCGTTGCCCCCACGCGTTATGCGGCTGGCATGCCTTACAAGGTGCATGAGGCGGCATCCTTCGGCCTGCCGGTGGTGGCGACCGAGCTGCTGCGCCGGCAGCTCGGCTGGCAGAGCGGGCGTGATCTGCTTGCGGTCGAAGCCAGCGATCCCGCGGAGTTCGCGCGTCAGATCGTCGCGCTGTACCGCGACGCGAAGCTGTGGCAGGCGTTGCGCGACAATGCGCTGGAGCACGTGCGTGTCGAGAACAGCCGCGCGCAGTACGAAGACGCGATCCGGCGAGTGCTGGAGCCGTGATGGGACGGTCTGTTCTGTCATTGCGAAAAGCGGAGCGACGAAGCAAGCTCGATCGTAGTGCGCACTCACCCCGGGATTGCTTCGCCTTCGGTTCGCAATGACAGGGGAGACCCGTGCGGCACAGACAAGTCGGCAGGCCAGCTCAGGGGGGCCATGCCATGGCGAACGATGCCGACGGCATGCTCGATCTGTTCCTGCGCGCGGCGGATGAGCTGGTGGCACTCGGGGTCGATGGCATCACGACGAGCTGCGGCTTCCTCGCCATCCTGCCCAAGGGCAAGCGTGTCGGTGTGCTGACGGCCGACAAGGTCGCGCAGCGAGAATCCCGACGCCGCAGCGGGCGCTGGCAGTCGGCTTCACCCGCGCCTACTACCTGCATCCGTTCGTCGCGCTGCCGAGCGCCATGGGCGTGCAGAGCGAACCCGATCGGCGCTGGCGCGATTTTCTGGACTGCTGAACCGACTACAACAACCGGACACGCAGGTCGGAACATGGATGCGGCAGGGGCTGCTGCAGATGGGTGTGAAACCCGAGAACATCCCGGCGAACGCCGATCTCTGATACGGCGGCTCGGTGCGTTGATACGTGGGTGCCACAAGTTGCCCAGCATGACGAGACATCGGCTCACCGCGCCGTGTGGGCGATCATTCGTGAACGCAATGACCGGCTCGTGAACAGGCAGCAAAGCCGTTCGCCGCTTAGGATTGCCTTAACCAAACCAACCGCAAAAACCAGCGTCGCCAGCGCGCCGGAGCCCCATGAAAGTACTGTTCGCGACCAGCGAGTGCGCCGACTTTGCCAAAGCCGGCGGACTGGGAGACGTATCCGCGGGTCTGCCACGCGCGCTCAGGCGCCGCGGCATCGATGCGCGCGTGCTGATGCCGGCCTACCCGGAAGTGATCTCCAAGGCGAGCGACATCACCGTGGTGGCGCACCTGCCTGGCCACGCGGGCATCAGCCCTTGCTGCATCGGCGAGGCCCGAACGCCAGATGGCTTGATCTTGTATCTCGTTCTTGAGCCGTCGCTCTATCAACGCACCGGAAGTCCTTATGCGGGACCGGAAGGGCACGACTGGCCGGACAATGATCTGCGCTTCGCACGCCTCTCGCTTGCCGCGGCCGAAATCGCCGGCGGTCGCGCCGGCATGACCTGGCAGCCGGACGTTCTGCACGTCAATGACTGGCCGGGCGGCCTGGCGCCGGCCTATCTGCGCTGGCGGGGCGTGCGCGTTCCGACGATCCTGACCATTCACAATATCGCCTATCAGGGCCTGTTCGCCAGGGACCGGATGCAGGTGCTCGGCATCCCGGAGCATGCGTTCCACATCAACGGCGTCGAGTTCCACGACCAGGTGTCATTCCTGAAGGCCGGCCTGTTCTACGCGGATCATGTGTCCACCGTCAGCCCGACCTATGCGCGCGAGATCAAGACGGAAGCGCTCGGGGCTGGGCTGCATGGGCTAACGCGGGGTATCGCCGCGGAAGGCCGTCTGTCGGGCATCGTCAACGGCATCGACGAGAGCTGGGATCCGAGCCGCGACCCGCATCTGCCGCACCATTTCGAGGCCGACAACCTGTCGGGCAAGCAGTCGATCGCTGACCTGGTGCGTACCGGTCTCTGTCTGACGCCGTCCGAGGGCCCGCTGTTCGGCGTGGTGTCGCGGCTGGTGCATCAGAAGGGCCTCGACATCGTCGCCGACACCGCCCGGGACATCGTCCGGGAGGGCGGGCAGATCGCCATCCTCGGGCTTGGCGATCCGGAGACGGAGCACATGCTGAGCCGGCTGGCGCGCAGCCATCGCGACCATATCGGCCTGCTGATCGGCTTCAACGAGCCGATGGCGCGGCGGATCGTGGCTGCCAGCGACTTCTGCCTCATGCCGTCGCGGTTCGAGCCTTGCGGGCTGACCCAGATGCAGGCGCAACGCTACGGCTCGCTGCCGATTGCCCATGCGACCGGCGGGCTGGCCGACACGATCGAGGATGGCGAGACAGGCTTTCTGTTCTCCGACCTCTCCGGTGAGGGATTGTTCTCGGCCTGCCGGCGGGCGTTCGCGGCATTTTCCAATGCCGATATGCTGGCCGAGATGCGCCAGGCCGCCATGGCGCGCAGCTTCCATTGGGCGGGTGCGGCGGCGGAATACGAACTGCTTTATCGGCGCCTGTCGGGCCGCCTTGTTGCTCCCGGATCAAGTCCGGGGGCGGGGCAGGCTCAAGCCGTTGTGTCCTCGCCTGCACGCACGCACCGCCAGGTGCGGCAGGTCAGCTCGGAGTTGCAAGCTGCGGCATGACTTGCGTGCCGATCTCCGGACTTGATCCGGGGGCCTGCATCGCGGCTTGGGCTGCGATCGTGGCCGCTTCCTCCGCCAGCGCTGCCTCCCGCACGGCGACGTCCTTCGGATCGGCAAAGGCGGGGTCGAGCGTGTCGCTGGGTTCGCTGGCTTGCAAGGTCATCGGACGGGCTCCTCGGCGCCGTTGCGGGCACCCAAGTATGCCAGGGAAACATGAACGAATCATGGACATTTGCCAGAGGCGCGGCGTGAGTTCCGGTCACCGGTGATCCGCTCTAACATCGCCCCAGCATTGGGGAGGAAGACGCCATGAGCACGACGACGCAGCCTGCCGCGAGCAGCCCTTACCTGCCGGTTCGCGACGACTGGCTCGCCCGGCGGACCGAGGCGATCCTGGAGCCCGATCTGCCGATCGTCGATCCGCATCATCATCTGTGGGAGCGGCCAAGCTGGCGCTACATGCTCGACGACCTGCTGGCCGACACCAATTCAGGCCACAACATCGTCGCCACCGTGTTCGTGCAATGCCGCTCGATGCATCGCGCGAGCGGGCCGGAGGAGATGAAGCCGGTCGGCGAGACCGAGTTCGTCAACGGCGTGGCGGCGATGAGCGCTTCCGGCGGCTACGGCAAGACCAAGGTCTGCGCCGGCATCGTCGGGCACGCCGACCTGCGGCTGGGCGCGCGGGTGCAGGCGGTGCTGGAGGCGCATATCCGCGCCGGCGGCGGGCGGTTCCGCGGCATCCGCCACATCACCGCCTTTGACGGCGACAAGACGCTGATGAACCCGGCCTACGCGCCGCCGCCCGGCCTGCTGGCCGATGCGACGTTCCGCGAGGGCTTTTCCCGCCTTGCGCCGCTGAACCTGACGTTCGACGCGTGGCTGTATCATCCGCAGATCGATGAACTGGCCGCGCTGGCACAGGCATTTCCCGACACGCGCATCTGCCTGAACCACGTGGGCGGGCCGCTCGCCATCGGCGTCTATGCCGGCAAGCGCGACGAGGTGTTCGGTCGCTGGTCGACCTCGATCCGCGCCCTGGCGAAGTGCCCCAACGTGTTCGTCAAGCTCGGCGGCATGGCGATGCGGATCAATGGCTTCGACTTCCACGAGAAGGCCGATCCGCCGTCATCGACGGCGCTGGCCGCGGCGTGGCGGCCTTATGTCGAGACCTGCATCGAGGCATTCGGCGCGGCGCGCGGCATGTTCGAGAGCAACTTCCCGGTGGACAAGGGCTCGTATGCCTACGCGCCGTTCTGGAACGCCTGCAAGCTGCTGGCGCGCGGGGCGAGTGCGGCGGAGAAGACCGACCTGTTCAGCGGCGCCGCCGCGCGATTCTATCGGCTGGAGCTGTGACGGAATAAGGAGAAGCTGCAAATGCAGACCCTGAACATTGGTGACGCCACCATCACCAGCATCATCGAGCGCGACGGACCGTGGCGCCGGCCCGAGGACATGTTTCCGGCGTACGATCCCGATGTCGGCGGGCGTCATCTCGCGGAGATGGACCCGGTGGTCTATGACGCCGTGTCCAATCGGATGGTGATCACCTACCAGACCTTCGTGGTGCGCACGCCGCATCACACGATCCTGGTCGATACCTGCACCGGCGAGGACAAGGGCTATCCGGCACCGATGGATTTCCCGAAGCAGCCCTGGCTGGACGGCTTCCATGCCGCGGGGCTGAACTTCGAAAACATCGACTACGTGTTCTGCACGCATCTTCATATCGACCACTGCGGCTGGAACACGGTGCTGCGGAACGGACGCTGGGTGCCGACCTTCCCGAAGGCGAAATACATCTTCCACAAGCGCGAATACGCGGCGTGGGAGGAAGCCACGAAGCGCGGCGATCAGCCTCCCGGCAATGTCTGGCGGTTCAACTGCGAGCCGGTGGTGGCGGCCGGCCAGGCTCTCCTGGTGGATGACGACTACACGCTGGACGACACGGTGTGGCTGTCGCCAACGCCCGGGCATTCGCCGTGCCATTGCTGCGTGAACATCCGCTCGGGCGGTCAGCGTGCAGCGGTGACCGGCGACATGATGCATCATGCGCTGCAATGCCGGGAGCCTGAGTGGTCGACGGTGTACGACTGGGACGCGAAGCAGGCCGCGGTGTCGCGGCGGAAGTTCCTGAGCGAGGTGGCGGACACCAGCACGCTGATCCTGCCGATCCATTTCCCGTCGCCCACCGTGGGTCGTGTCACGGCGGACGGCGAGCGTTTCCGCTACACGTTCGTGCGTTAGTGGGCGACGGACGATGGGTTTCGCTGCGCTCAACCCATCCTACGTTTCGGCATTGGTCTGTAGACTGTAGGATGGGTTGAGTGCAGCGAAACCCATCACCGGGATGCAGCCGTTTCATCAGTTTTGGAAGGGTGATACGCCATGCGAGACTACCAGTACGACCACGTGCATCTGCGCAGTCCCGATCCGGACACGACCGCACGCTTCTTCGAGACTATGTTCGGCGCCGAGGTGACCCGCAGCACGTATCCGCCGGGAACGCTGTATCCCGGGCAGCTTCGTGTGACGATGAAGGTGGGCGGTCAGAAGGTGCTGATCGCGCCGACGCATCCGCACGACCCGACGGCGACGGCACCACAATTTCCCTATTACGGTCTGGAGCATATCGGGCTGACGGTGGATGACGTGGAAGCTGCGTGCGAGGAGCTGCGTGCCAAGGGGGCGGACGTCGCCATCGGTCCGCTGACGCGCGATCCCGGCACGCGGCTCGCGTTTATCCGCGGCCCGGAAGGCATCATGGTCGAGCTGGTGCAGCGGAGGTAGTCGACACTTCAACGCGTCGCCCGCGCGAAAGCGGGGCCGGGCTGGACCCCCGCTTTCGAGCGTGTGAAAGAAACCGCTTCGGTCGCTATTCCCGTAACATCCTGGGCCTCCGCTTTCACGGGCGTGACGAAAAATAGGTTGTCATCCCCGCGCAA
>JBGPND010000077.1:0-21550 GCA_041487355.1 Acetobacteraceae bacterium
ACCGGCACACTCCGCCCGTGGCCCTGGACGATCAATGCCGAGGGACGCGGCCAGTTCTTTGCCAGCAAGGCACAGGCAATCGACGCAGTGCGCGCGCTGCAGGCGCACGGGGTGCGGTCGATCGATGTCGGCTGCATGCAGGTCAACCTGATGCACCACCCGAATGCCTTCGCCACGCTGGACGAGGCGTTCGGCCCAACCGTCAACGCGCTCTATGCCGGCCGCTTTCTCAACACCCTCTACGGCGTCAGCGGCAGTTGGTTGCAGGCGACCGCCGCCTATCATTCCGAGACGCCCGCGATCGGCGCTGATTACCGCCGGCGCGTGATGGCACGCTGGCAACAACCATCGCTTGTGGGTGTGGCCGGATTGCCTGCAATCCAGAGCGCCTATCAGGCCTTCGCACCCACCGCCCACGTCTATGCCGATTTCAAGACGGCCGATCGGGTCTACGGCGCGTTTGCCGAGCCGGTTCCTACCTTGGACCGGCTGGCCCGGCGCTGATCGCACCGACGGCGGCCCATGGATGCGCGGCACCCCGCCATCGACGTGCTGGCCCGGCGCGAACGCCATGCCGCCGAGTACCGGATACGCCGGGATCCGATCGCCGCGGAGCGCCTGATCTGGCACGCTCATATCTTCCGGCACCTGGTCCATCTGCTGCCGGGCGAGACCATCCTGGAAATCGGCAGCGGCGACGGCGGCTTCACGCGGGCGCTGGCGGAGATGACGCGCGGGCGCAATCCGCTGGTCGCGGCGACGGCAACCGGCCAGGCTGCCTCCGTGCCCGGCGTGGAAACGATCGCGATCGACGCATTGCCGGGTCCGATCGCCGGCCGCCGGTTCCGCTATGTGGTGGCGCAGAATGTGCTGGACCGCGATAACGTCTCCTACCTGCTCGAGCATATCTTCGCACTGCTGGAGGATGGCGGACGCGCCATCTTCATCGAATCCAATCCGTGGAATCCGATGTCGGCCGCGCGGCGTGCCGTCAGCAGCCTGCTCGGCCGTCCCTATGTCCAGGCACTGCTGAGCCGGACACAACTCTACGAACTGCTGTCGGAAATCGGCTTCATCCGTGTCTCCGCCCGGTTCACCGATTTCGTCTACCGTCCGCTGGCGCCGACCGAACGCATGGCATGGGTGATGCGCAATGCGTCGGTGCTGCTGGAAAACATGCCGCTGGTGCAGAGCCTGGCCGGGCGCATCGTGCTGCATGCCCAAAGACCGCCGCGCAATGTGGTTCGGCCGGCGGTCTCGCTGTGCGGACACGACATCCTGCGACACGCCGTGTCATTCGTGATCCCGTGCCACAACGAGGAGATGAACATACCGGCCCTGGTCGATGGCCTGCGCAGCCATTACGGCGACTACGTGCACGAGATCGTGCTGGTCAACGACAACAGCAGCGACGGCACCGCCGCGGTGATCGATCGGCTGGCGGCGGACGATCCCCGCATCACGCCGGTCCACCGTTCGCCGCCCAATGGTGTCGGCCGTGCGTTGCGCGACGGCTACGCCGCGGCGTCAGGCCGCTGGGTCATGTCGATGGACTGCGACTTCCAGCATCTCCTGCCGGAAATGGAGGACATGTTCGATGCGGTCGCCGATGGTGCCGACGTCGTGTTCGGCAGCCGGTTCTCACGGCAGAGCGTGCTGATCAACTATCCGTTCGGCAAGATTGTTGCCAATCGTGCCTTCCACGTACTGGCCAATCTGGCGATCCGGCTGGGCAGCCTGCGCGACGTCACCAACAACCTGAAGCTGATGCGCGGCGACCTGGCGAAGCGGCTTGTCGTCAGCGAACCATGGTTTGCCGCCAATGCCGAGATCGGCCTGCAATTGGCCCTGATGGGCGAGGCAATCCGCGAGGTGCCGATCTCCTGGATCAATCGCACGTTCGACATGGGCCAGAGCTCGTTCAAGGTGCTGAAATCCGGCGCGGGCTATGCGAGGGTGCTGTGGCGGTTCGCCAGGGTGACGCGCTTCGGCAGCCGCCGCCTGCAAGCCGGGCAGTTCGCCAAGGCATGCAGCACCTGAACGCCTGCCCCGTCTGCGATGCTGCGTCGTTCGTCGAACGTTATCCGGCAACCTTCGATGGCGACTGGCGTGACGCGGTGCCCTATTTCCTCACCGGCCGCACCAAGGCGGTGCATGGCCGGATCGTCCGTTGCCGCGACTGCGGCTTCACCTTCACCTCGCCGCAGTTCACCGCGGTGGAATACGCTCGTATCTACGCATCCGTGCACGCGGGCGGCGGGGGTGGCAGCCCGCCGCAGGCACGCTTTGCCGCACTGGCGCGGCTGGTGCGGCAGACCGAGACCGGCGGCCGGTTCCTGGACTTCGGCTGCGGCAGCGGTGCGTTCCTCGATGCCATGCCAGGCTATGATGCCATCGGCTTCGAGGTGGCCGCCGACATCCCGGAGGGGGTGGTGGGGCGCGACCGGTTCGTTACCGGCGACATCCTGGCCGACACATTGCCGACGGCGGGCCTGTCGCCCGCCAGCTTCGATTTCATCGTCGCCTGGGACGTGCTCGAGCACCTCGCCGCCCCCGCACAGCAGATGCAGCGGTTGAATACTTTGTTGAAACCAGGTGGGCGGCTGTATCTGACGATCCCGAACAATGCCAGTTGGGCCGCCCGCGTGTCGGGCGAGAAATGGAATATGCTGCTGCTGGAACATCTGTGGTATTTCGACCCGACGACGTTGACGCGGTTGCTCGATCGTTGCGGCTTCGCGGTCAACGCGGTCAAGCCGATCGGCTACCCGGTTGATCTGGCCACCGTGCTCCGGCGGGCCCGCCAGACCTACGGTGGCTGGGTACCGCCGGCCCCCGCATTCCTGGCGAAACTCGTCGTCAATCTGCCGATCGGCCTGATGTTCGTCAGGGCCATCAGGCCTGCCTGACCATGCGTGCGCGAGGAAAACCAGGATGGATGTAGCGATCATCACCGGATCCGCCGGACTTATCGGCTCCGAGGCGGTCGGTTTCTTTGCCGACCAGGGGCTGCGCGTTGTCGGCATCGACAACGACATGCGCAGCGTCTTCTTCGGTGCCGACGCATCCACGGCATGGAACCGTCGTCAATTGGAAGCGTCCGTGCGCGGCTATACCCATGTCGATGCAGACATCCGCGATGCCGATGCCATGGAAGCGGTGTTCCGGAAATATGCCGGATCGATCGCGACCGTGATTCACACGGCAGCACAGCCATCGCACGACTGGGCGGCGAAGGATCCGATCACCGACTTCACCGTGAACGCCAACGGCACCCTGGTGCTGCTGGAGATGGTCCGCCGCTACGCTCCCACTTCGCCGTTCATCTTCATGAGCACGAACAAGGTCTACGGCGACACGCCGAACCGCCTGCCGCTGGTGGAGCAGGCCACCCGTTGGGAGTGCGACCCGTCCCATCCATACGGCGTTCACGGCATCGATGAGAGCATGAGCATCGATACGACGATGCACAGTCTGTTCGGCGTGTCCAAGGCGTCGGCCGATCTGATGGTGCAGGAATATGGCCGCTATTTCGGCATCCCGACCGCGTGCTTCCGTGGCGGATGCCTGACCGGTCCGGCACATTCGGGTGCGCCGCTGCACGGTTTCCTGAGTTGGCTGGTGAAGTGCGCCATCACCGGTCAGCACTACACGGTGCTTGGCTACAAGGGGAAGCAGGTGCGTGACAACATCCACGCCTATGATCTCGTCACCGCACTGTGGCACTTCTTCCAGAAGCCGCGGATTGGCGAAGTCTACAACATGGGCGGCAGCCGGCATTCGCAGTGTTCGATGCTGGAGGCGATCGCGATCTGCGAACGGCTGACGGGCCGGCCGATGAACTGGAGCTACAGCGAGGATAATCGCGCCGGCGACCACATCTGGTGGGTCTCCGACGTGCGCAAGTTCCAGAGCCACTATCCGGACTGGCGCTATCGCTACGATCTGGATGGGCTGCTCGGCGAGATTCATGCCGCTCTGGCAGACCGTGTCGGCGGACAGGTCGCCGTGGCCTGACCCCACGTGTCAGTATGACCGCGGCATGCCCAGCACGTGCTGGCCGAGATAGCTGAGGATCAGATTGGTGGAGATCGGCGCGATCTGGAAGATGCGGCACTCGCGCCACTTCCGCTCGATGTCGTATTCGCGCGCATAGCCGAAACCGCCATGCGTCTGCATCGCGGTATCGGCGGCATGCCACGCCGCCTCCGAAGCGAGCAGCTTGGCAAGGTTCGCTTCCTCGCCGCAGGGTTGCCCCGCATCGAACAACGCCGCCGCCGCGCGGTTCATCAGATCCGCCGCGCGAGTCTCGGCATAGGCGCGCGCGATCGGGAACTGCACGCCCTGGTTGGCGCCGATCGGCCGCTCGAACACGACGCGCTCATTGGCATAGCGGGCCGCCTTGCGAATGAAAAAATGCGCATCGCCGATCGCCTCGGCCGCGACCAGGATGCGTTCTGCGTTCAGTCCGTCGAGAATGTAGCGGAACCCTTTGTTCTCCTCGCCGATCAGATTCTCCGCCGGCACCGGCACGTTATCGAAGAAGATCTCCGTCGTCTGGTGGTTGATCATGGTCTGAAGCTTGCGGATTTCCATCCCCTGTTTGCGCGCCTCGCGCATGTCCACCAGGAACACGGACAGCCCCTCGGTGCGACGCTTCACCTGCTCCACCGACGTGGTGCGCGCGAGCAGCAGCATCAGGTCGGATTGCAGCGCGCGAGAGGTCCAGACCTTCTGGCCGTTGATGATGTAGCGGTCGCCGTCACGCACGGCCCGGGTCTTCAGCTTCGTCGTATCGGAGCCGGTGGTCGGCTCGGTCACGCCGAACGCCTGCAGACGCAACCGGCCGGTGGCGATCTCCGGCAGGTAGCGGCGCTTCTGCTCTTCGCTGCCGTGACGCAGCAATGTGCCCATGATGTACATCTGCGCGTGGCAGGCGCCGGCGTTGCAGCCGGATGCGTGGATCTCCTCCAGGATCGCCGCGCCGGCACGGATCGGCAGGCCGGAACCGCCGTACTCTTCGGGAATCAACGCCGCGAGATAACCGGACTCGGTAAGCTCCTGCACAAACTTCTCCGGATAGACATCTTCATCTTCGATGCCGCGCCAGTAGCTGCCAGGATATTTCTCGCAGATTGCTCGGATCGATTCACGGATTTCCCGATAGTCCTCGCCCAGTGGAACCATCGCCGTATCATCCGCCATGTCGTCCTCCTTCGGCTCTACCAGGCCATCTCGATGATTTCCCGCACATGCTCCGGCCGGTCAATCCTGCGCGGATTGTTGCGCACCAGCAGATTGTGCATCGCGTCCTGGCAGATCGTCTCGATATGCGCGCGCGTGATGCCGACATCGCGCAGCCGGTATGGCCGGCCCAATGCCTGGATGAAATCAAGCACGGCATCCGCCGCATCGAGATCGGGTCGCCCCAGCGCCTCGCTTACCGCGCGCTGGCGCTCGCCGTTCACCAACTGGTTGAACCGCAAAACGCTCGGCAGCAGCACGCACGAACAATCGCCGTGCGGCACGTCGGCAAGCGCGGAAAGATGCCAGGACAGCCCGTGGCTGGCGCCGTACTGCATGCGCATCATGCCCGTCGAGGCGAGCCACACGCCGACCAGCGATTCCAGTCTGGCGTCCAGGTCGTCGGGCGCGACGACGACGCGCCGCAGCGAGCGGTTCAGCATGCCGAGTGCCTTCACCGTGGTGGCGTCGCTGAACGGCGTCGGGTGCTTCGAGCACAGCGACCCGATCGCGTGATCCACCGCGCGCATGCCGCTCGACAGCCATACCCACATCGGCGTGTGGACGCTGATCGCCGCATCGAGGATCACCGCTGGCGCGGCAAGGTCCGCATGGATGTAGATGTCCTTGATGTGGCGCTCCGGATCCGTCGAACCGGTGGTATGGCTCCATTCGGCGCCCGACAGAGTGGTCGGGATCGCAATCTGGCGCAGCGACGGCGCCGCGATGGCGGGCATCGTGGTGTGTCCGACGTCATCGGTGCGGACACGGAATGCATCGAGCTGCCGCGGGTCGGTGATGTGCTCGGCCAGGCAAAGCTGCACCATCTTGCCGGTATCCAGCGCCGAACCGCCGCCGATGGCGATCAGCAGACCAGGCGATGCAGCGCGTGCCGCCGCGGCGGCCGCAATCGCGCTCGCGCGCGGCACATGCGGCTCGACATCGTCGAACAGACCGGCGAAGCGGTTGCCCAGCAGGCTGCGCAGTTGCATGACCACATCGGTTCTGTGGCTCAGCGAACGCGTCGCAACGACGAAAATCCGCTGCGCATCATGGTGGGCGAGTTCCTCCGCCAGTGCCTCGGCCAGCGGTTTGCCGAAAATCACGCGCTCCTGGCGAAAATATTCGTAGGTGCCTGGCTGGATCATCGCCGGACGCTAGCCTTGGGCATGCGAGCCAGTCAACGAAACCAGGTGTTGTTGACGCTCCGGAGAGCGAGCGTCACGATCCCGTCGTGCCGGCCGTCTGACCGGGGGGGCAGTGCGCCTGTTGGTCTTTCTCGTCTGCTGCGCGGCAAGTTGGCCCGCGGCCGCCCAGCTACCGTCGCCGGTAGTGGATGGCGAGCGGATTGCCACGCCGGACCTGGTGTCGGCAGCATGCGCCGAAGGCTAGGTCGTCTACTATACCGCGCAGCGCGACGGCGACGAACGCGCGATCATCCAGCCGTTTCAGCGCACCTTTCCCTGCGTCCGCGTTTCGATCATTAGCGCCGTCACTGGACGGCTGTACGAGCGTATCCAGACCGAATCGCGTGCCGGCAGGGCCGCGGCGGACGTCGTCCTGACCACCGACGAGGCGCTGACGCAGCGCATGATCGATGACAAGCTGCTGCGGCCATGGAACCCGCCGTCAGCAGATGCCTATCCGCCCAACACACGCCAGGAAGGCTGATGGTACGCCGCGTTGGAGCCGAAGCTCTTCACCAGCTACAGCTCGGTCGATCTGTCTGTCGCGCGCGGCGAGACGGATATCGGCTCGGGGGCCATCCACCCCATCAAGCCCGGGGATGTTCGGCCGCCATGCGGCGGTTCGACGCGAACAGCGCGGGATGGGCAAACCGGAAACCTTCAGCTTCCTGGGTTTCACCTTCATCTGTGGCAAATCGCGGCGGAGCAAGTTGCTGCTCTGGCGGAAGTCCCGACGCGACCGGCTGCAGGCGAAGCTCCTGGCGATGAAGGAGGCGATGCGGCGGCGGATGCACCAGCCGATCCCCCCACAAGGGGAATGGCTGCGGCAGGTGGTCACCGGGTATCTTGCCTATCATGCGGTGCCGACCAACATCTGGGCGCTCCAGACCTTCCGCGACTGCGTTGTCGATCGCTGGCGGCGATTGCTGCGGCGACGCGGCCAGCGGGACAAAACGACGTGGGAGCGGATCAAGCGGTTGGCGGACGACTACCTGCCACGACCCAGCATCCTTCATCCTTGGCCAGAGCAACGCTTCGCCGTCAAACACCCAAGGTGGGAGCCGTATGCGGGAATGCCGCCCGTACGGTTCTGTGCGGGGGGCGCGCAGTAATGCGCGTCCCTACCGCGATTAAGACGCGACTCCTACTGATCACTCATCACTGATGAAAATCATCGAGATCACCAACGTCGACTTCTCGCTCCGGCAGTTCCTGCTGCCGTTGATGCGCGCGATACGGACACGCGGGCACGAGGTGGTTGGCGTGTGCGCCGAGGGCAGGCTGCTCGAGGGGGTGCGGGCGGAGGGATTCCGGATCGTGTCGGTGCCGTTCGCGCGTCGGCTGTCGCCGCTGGCGCACGTGAAGGCATTCCGCGATCTGGTGCGGCTGCTGCGGACCGAGCGGCCCGATCTCGTGCACGCGCATATGCCGATCAGCGGCTTCCTGGCCCGGCTGGCGGCGCGCCTCGCAGGGGTCCCTCGCGTGGCCTACACGTGCCACGGCTTCCTGTTCAACCAGGAAGGATCCTGGCTGCGCCGCACCGGAGGCCTCGCCATGGAATGGATCGGCGGCCGGGTCACCGACGTCTTCATGACGGTCTCGGCCAGCGAGGCGGCAGACGCGCGGCGGTTGCGCATTTTCAGGGACCCCGTTGCCATCGGCAATGGCCGCGACCCGGCGGTGTTCCGGCCTGACCCCGCCGAGCGTGCAGCCATCCGCGCCGCGCTTGGTACGCCGGCGGATCGCGTGGTGGTCGTCGCGGTCTCCCGCTTGGTGCGCGTCAAGGGCTATCCGGAACTGGCTGCCGCGATGCATGAGCTGCCGGAAGCGGAGCTTTGGGTGGTGGGGGAGCGCCTCGCCTCGGATCGCGGCGAGGACATGGCGGCACTGCTTGCGGACTCCGGTCTGGGCGATCGGCTGCGCCTGCTCGGCTACCGCGACGATGTCGCCGCGGTGCTGGCTGCCGCCGACATCTTCGTCCTGCCGAGCTATTTCGAGGGCCTGCCAATGTCGGTGATCGAGGCCATGCTGGTCGGCCTGCCGGTGGTCGCGAGCGACATCAGCGGTCCTCGGGAACAGGTCGTGCCGGGCGTGACGGGTCTGCTGGTGCCGCCGAGGCAGGTGGCGCCGCTGGCCGAGGCGCTGGCGCGGCTGGTAGCTGATGCCGGACTGCGGGCAGCGATGGGCCAGGCCGGCCGCGAACGGGCGATGGCATTGTACGACGAAGCCCTGGTCGTGGCGCGGTCACTGGACCTACTTGGGTTGTAGCGCACGAGCCTGTATCCAGGGCCGTCCCGAGGATCGCCATGACCGACATCGTACCCGTTCGTCGTGCATTGATTTCCGTTTTCGACAAGACCGGCCTGGTGCCGTTTGCGCAGGCGCTGGCGGCGAGAGGCGTTGAAATCCTGTCGACCGGCGGCTCCGCCCGGGTGTTGCGCGAGGCCGGCGTGACGGTGAAGGAGGTGTCGGAGCATTCCGGTTTTCCGGAGATCCTCGATGGGCGGGTGAAGACCCTGGTGCCACAGATCCATGGCGGCATCCTGGGCCGGCGCGATGTGGCCGAGCATGTGGCGCAGATGGCCGAGCATGGCATCGCGCCGATCGATCTGGTTGCGGTGAACCTGTATCCGTTCGAGGCGACGGTGGCGAAGGGCGCCCCGGATGCGGATTGCGTCGAGAATATCGACATCGGTGGCCCGGCGCTGATCCGCGCGGCAGCGAAGAACCACGACTTCGTCACTGTGCTGACCGAGCCCGACCAGTATGACCAGGTGCTGGATGAGATCGCGCAGCATGGCGGTACCACGCTCGCGTTGCGCCGCCGGCTTGCCGGGGAGGCCTACGCGCGGACGGCTGCGTATGATGCAGCGATCGCCGGGTGGTTCGCCGACCAGCGGGGCGAAGTATTTCCGCAGCGACTCACGATCGCTGGCAGGCGGCGTCAGACGCTGCGCTATGGCGAGAATCCGCATCAGGCAGCGGCCTTCTATGTCACGGGCGAGCGGCGCGGTATCGCGACCGCGGTGCAGGTGCAGGGCAAGGAACTGTCGCACAACAACCTGAACGATACCGACGCCGCATTCGAGTGCGTTGCCGAGTTCGATGCGCCGACGGTGGCGATCATCAAGCACGCCAATCCCTGCGGCGTTGCGAGTGCGGCCACGCTCGCCGATGCCTGGGACAAGGCGCTGCGCTGCGATCCGGTTTCGGCATTCGGTGGTATCGTGGCGGTGAACCGAACGCTCGATGCGGCGGCGGCCGACAAGATCGCGGCGATCTTCACCGAGGTGATCGTCGCACCCGATGCCGACGAGGCGGCGAAGTCGGCAGTGGCCCGCAGGAAAAATCTGCGCCTGCTGCTGACCGGCGGTCTGCCCGATGCATCTGCAACCGGGCTGGTGTTCCGTAGCGTGTCGGGCGGATTTCTGGCGCAGACGCGGGACAATGGCCGTGTTTCGCCGCATGAGCTGAAGGTGGTGACGAAGCGTGCCCCGACCGATGCGGAACTTGCCGACCTCCTCTTCGCTTTCAGGGTCTGCAAGCACGTGAAGTCGAACGCCATCGTCTATGCCAAGGACGGCGCGACGGTGGGCATTGGCGCGGGACAGATGAGCCGGGTTGACAGCGCGCGTATCGCCGCCTGGAAAAGCGAAGAGGCCGCGAAGGCGGCGGGTCTCGATACGCCACTCGCCCGAGGCAGCGTGGTCGCATCGGATGCATTCTTTCCCTTCGCCGACGGATTGGAGGCGGCGGTGGCGGCGGGAGCGACCGCCGTGATCCAGCCCGGCGGCTCGGTGCGCGACAAGGCGGTGATCGCCGCGGCGGACGCGGCCGGCGTTGCGATGGTGTTCACCGGCATGCGGCACTTCAGGCATTGAGGCCCGTGTCATTGCGAGGAGCGAAGCGACGCGGCAATCCCGAGGTGAGTGCGCACCGACCACGAGATTGCTTCGCTGCGCTGGCAATGACAGCACTGCGCTCGCAATGACAGCAGAGGATCGTAAGGACCAACTCATGGACTCGACGCTGCCACTTTCCAGCATCCGCGTGCTCGATCTCACGCGTGTGCTGTCTGGCCCGTTCTGCACGATGCTGCTGGGCGATCTTGGGGCCGATGTCATCAAGGTCGAGACACCGGGCGAGGGCGACACGGTGCGGCACCAGGGCGCGGTCAAGGACGGGCTCTCCTGGTATTTCGCCAATTACAATCGCAACAAGCGCTCGATCACGCTGAACCTGCGCTCGGAGGAAGGGCGCGACATCCTGGCGCGCCTGATCGCGAAGAGCGATGTGCTGGTCGACAACTACCGGCCCGGCGTGCTCGCCGCGATGGGCTTCACCGACGAGCGGCTGCGCGAGCTCAATCCGCGCCTGGTGCGCGGCAGCATCAGCGGGTTCGGCAACACCGGTCCGTATCGCGACCGGCCGAGCTTCGATTTCATTGCCCAGGCGATGAGCGGGTTCATGAGCGTCAACGGAGCCGCCGATCAGCCGCCATTGCGCTCCGGTCCGCCGGTCAGCGATCTGATCGCCGGCCTGTATGCCGCGCTCGGCATCGTCGCCGGGCTGCTGCGCGAAGGGCGGACCAGTGCGGGCGGCTCCGCTTCGGTCAGCCTGACCGGCGGGTTGATCAGCTTCCTGAGCTTCATGGCGACCGACTACCTGGCGACCGGCCGCCTGCCGAAGCGCACAGGCAATGACCACCCGATCGGGTCACCCTATGGCTTGTTCCGCACCGCCGATGGCGAGATCGCGATCGCTCCGGCCGGTGAGGCGATGTACCAGCGGCTGCTGCGTGCGCTCGACGCCGAGGCACTGCGCGAGCGCCCGGAGTTCCGCACCAACGCGTTGCGCGCCGAGAACCGCGCGGCGATCAATGCCGAGATCGAGGCGTGCACGATGCGCGAGACGAGCGAACACTGGATCCGCGTGCTGAACGACGCCGGCGTGCCATGTTCCCGTGTGATGAACATGGAACAGGTGTTTGCCGATCCGCAGGTGATCGACCAGCGATCGGTGGTGACGGTCGAGCATCCCGGGCATGGCAAGGTGTCGATGCTTGGTTCGGCATTGCACATCGACGGGGCACCGCTGCCGGTGCGTAGTCCCGCGCCGGAGCTTGGCGAACACAATGCGGAGGTGCTGGACGAGCTTGGGTTTTCGGCCAGCGAGATCGATCAGTTGCGCGAGCGCGGGGTGGTGTGACGGGCAGGACCGTCGCCTGGCGTCGGCACATGCAATCCCAGCCTGCGGGCCGCGCGCACCAACTTTGCATCCAGGCTGATCAGGACCACGGCGCGGTCCTGGGCAAGTCATACCAACCGCCCGAATCAATGACCCTTGGTCAGCGCTCGCTTTTCCCGTCATGGCCGGCCTTGTCCCGGCCATCCGTCGTGGCACGGTGCCACCACTGATGGCCGGGACAAGCCCGGCCATGACGGCGAGGGAGCGGCGACAAGTGTCAGCAGCAACGGCGGTTGGTATCAGAGATAGCTGGCGTCGTAGAACGTCAAATCGTGCTCGCGCGCAAGGTCGATGGTCCGCGTCGGATCCGTTGGTTCAGCTTTGACGAGAGCCGATGCGCACCAAGTGTTCCGTGCAGGGAGGAGAACGTCTGCCTGCTGAGGAAAGCGCCGAAGTTTTTTCCAGCAGATATTGCCAAGCTCGAAGAGCAGCAACGGAGGAGCGATCAGCTTCGACTCATCTGTCTGTGCCTCGACCCAAGGCTTCTCCCGCTCGCCGAAAACCAACGCTCCGATCGCGGATGCGTCAACGACTCGGATCATCGCGGTCTTCGCGTATCATTCTGGCTGACTCGCTCGGCGTTCTGATCCCAAGCTGATCGACAAATTGCGCGAACTCGCGAATCGTCCTGGGCGGGCGGCGCGCCACTTCCTCGATGATCGCCATCAGCTCCCCTTGCAACGATCGGTGGTTGCGGGCGGCACGCTCCTTGAGCCGTTGGGCCAGCTCGTCGGGCACGTTCTTGATGGACAGCGTGACGGTCACTGGGGTCACCTTGGCGGCGATATGACGCCAATATGGCTACACTGGCCGGCAATGGCAACCGCAACGCCGATGGGTGTAGCCTCCCTGCGACAACCAAGGAGGACCGCCATGGAATTCGGTTATTTCGCCATGCCCTCCCATCCGCCCGAGAGAGGGCTCAAGGCAGGCCATGACTGGGATCTGCAGACGCTGCGCTGGCTCGACGAGCTGGGCTACGCCGAGGCCTGGATCGGCGAGCACTACACCTCGCCGTGGGAACCGCATCCCTCGCCCGATCTGCTGATCGCCCAGGCGCTGCTGCAGACGAAACGCCTGCGCATCGGTCCAGGCGGCTTCCTGCTGCCCTATCACCACCCCGCCGAACTCGCCGCCCGCGTGGCGATGCTCGACCATCTCTCCGGCGGGCGGTTGAATTTCGGCGTCGCCGCGTCGGGGCTGCCGACCGACTGGGCGATGTTCCAGGTGGACGGCAATGCCGGCGTCAACCGCGAGATGACGCGCGAGTCACTCGACATCATCCTGCGCCTATGGAGCGACGAGCCGCACTTCACCTACAAAGGAAAGTTCTGGAACGTCGAGAAACCGGAGCCGATGTTCGGCTTCCTGAAGCCGCATATCTATCCGCTGCAGAAACCGCATCCGCCGATCGGCGTGGCGGGCTTCTCCAAGCAGTCCGACACGCTGAAGCTGGCCGGTGAGCGCGGGTTCCTGCCGCTCAGCCTCAATCTCAATCCGGCCTATGTGGCGAGCCACTGGGAGGCGGTGGAGATCGGCGCCGCGCGCTCGGGCCGTACGCCGAACCGTGCCGACTGGCGGCTGGTGCGCGAGGTATTCGTTGCGGACACCGACGAGGAGGCGTGGCGTCTGTCGGCGGGCGGCATGATGGGGCGGATGATGCGCGAGTATTTCCTGCCTCTGCTCGGCAATTTCGGCTTCCTCGAGTACCTCAAGCATGATCCGGATGTGGCGGATTCCGATGTCACGCCGGAATATTGCGCCAGGCATAACTGGCTGGTGGGCTCGCCGGCCACCGTGGCGGAGAAGCTCGAGCGTATCTATCACGAGGCGGGCGGCTTCGGCGGACTGCTGGTGTTCGGCTTCGATTATGTCGAGCAGCCGGAGGCCTGGCACAATTCGCTGCGCCTTCTGATCGAGGAGGTGGCGCCGCGGGTCGCGCATCTGGTACCGGGCAGGAAGGCGGCGGCGGAATGACCAGGCACCCCCTCCCCGACCCTCTCCCGCTACGCGGGAGAGGGAGTCGTGATGCTGCTGCAATGCTCCCTCTCCCGCGAAGCGGGGGAGGGTTGGGGTGGGGGCGCTCGTGCACACCATGAGCCGCGTTCTGCATCGTTCCGGCGCCATCCCGCCCACCGCCGTGGGCGGGGAGGGGATCTACCTGCGCCTCGCCGACGGCACGAAGATCATCGACGGATCGGGTGGCGCCGCGGTGGCGTGCCTCGGCCACGGCAACCAGCGCATTGCCGCCGCGATCGGCAGGCAGGCCGCGACGATGGCCTACGCCCATACCGGCACGTTCATCAGCCAGCCCGCCGAAGACCTGGCGCACATCGTGCTGGACGGCGAACCCGGCGGCCTCACGCACGCCTATTTCTGCTCGTCCGGTTCGGAAGGCACCGAGGCGGCGCTGAAGCTGGCGCGGCAGTATTTCGTCGAGATCGGCCAGCCGCAGCGCACGCACTTCATCGCGCGGCGGCAGAGCTATCACGGCAACACGCTCGGCGCGCTCGCCGCCGGCGGCAACATGATGCGGCGCGCGCTGTACGAACCGATCCTGGCGCCGGCGTTCAGCCTCGTCTCGCCCTGTTTTGCCTACCGTTTCGAACGAGACGATGAGACGGACCAGCAATACGTCGATCGTCTGGCCGACGAGCTGGAAGCCGAGTACCAGCGTCTCGGCCCCGATACCGTCATCGCTTTCATCGCTGAACCGGTGGTCGGCGCCACCACCGGCTGCGTCGCGGCGCTGCCCGGCTATTTTAAGCGCGTGCGCGAGATCTGCGATCGGCATGGCGCCCTGCTGATCCTTGACGAGGTGATGTGCGGCATGGGCCGCACCGGCACGATGCACGCCTGGGAGCAGGAAGGCATCGCGCCCGATCTGCAGGTGGTGGCAAAGGGCCTGGGCGGCGGCTATCAGCCGATCGGCGGCGTGCTGATCGGCGGGAAGATCGTCAGCGCGATCAACAACGGCTCGGGTGGCTTCATGCACGGCCACACCTACCAGGCGCATCCGGTGGCCTGCGCGGCGGCGTTGGAAGTGCAGCGCATCATCCGCGAGGACAACCTGCTGGAGAACGTCCGCGCCATGGGAGCGCGGCTGGAGAGCGCGCTGACCGAGCGCTTCGGCAACCACCGCCATGTCGGCGACGTGCGCGGCCGCGGCCTGTTCTGGGCGCTGGAGTTCGTCACCGATCGCGCGACGAAGCAGGTGTTCGATCCGAAGCTGAAGATCAACGAGCGGGTGAAGCGGGAGGCGCTGGCGCGCGGGCTGGCGATCTATCCGATGGGCGGTACGATCGACGGCAAGCAAGGCGACCATGTCATCGTGGCGCCGCCCTACATCGTGACCGCGGCCGACATCGACACGATCGTCGACCGCCTGGGCGCCGCGGTGGATGCAGCATTGGCAGGTTGAGATTGTTGTTGCGAGGCATTTGCAGCGTTTCGCTGCTTACTTGACGCTTGGCCGCCTTCCCCCAAAGTTGCGGCCATGCGCAATTTTTCCGATCTGACGGAGCGGGAGGTCCTCGCATTGGCGATCGCCAACGAGGAAGAGGATGGCCGCATCTACACCGACATCGCCGAAGGCCTGCGCGAGGACTATCCGGCCAGCGCCAAGGTTTTTACCGAGATGGCCGGCGAGGAGGGCGACCATCGCCGCAGGCTGATCGAGCTCTACCAGCAGAAGTTCGGCGAGCACATTCCGCTGATCCGGCGCCAGGACGTGCGCGGCTTCATCCAGCACCCGCCGGTCTGGCAGATTCGTCCGCTGGGGCTCGATAGGGTGCGCGACCTGGCGGAGAACATGGAGCTGGAGGCGCTGCGCTTCTATCGGCGGGCGGCGTCGCGCACCACCGACGCCTCGATCCGCAGGCTGCTCGGCGACCTTGCCGAGGCCGAGGCCGAGCATGAGCACATCGCCGGCCGGCTGGTGCAGGAGAACCTGCCGGCCAGCGTTCGTGCGGAAGAGGACAAAGTACAGCGGCGGATGTTCTTGCTGCGCGTCATCCAGCCCGGCCTGGCTGGACTGATGGATGGCTCTGTCTCGACGCTGGCGCCGCTGTTCGCCGCCGCGTTCGCCACCGGCCAGTCATGGAATGCCTTCGTCGTGGGGCTCGCCGCTTCGATCGGCGCGGGCATCTCGATGGGCTTTGCCGAGGCGCTGTCGGACAATGGCAGCCTGACCGGGCGTGGCGCCCCGGTGATACGCGGCGCGATCTGTGGGCTAATGACCACGCTCGGCGGCATCGGCCACACGCTGCCGTTCCTGATTCCCGTATTCTGGACCGCGACCTCGATCGCGATCGGTGTGGTGGTGTTTGAACTTGCCGTGATCAGTTGGGTCCGCTGGAAGTACATGGACACGCCCCCCATCTACGCGACATTGCAGGTGGCGTTTGGTGGCGCACTGGTGTTCGCCACCGGAATCCTGATCGGCAGCAGCTAGAGGGTTGCATGCGGCAGACGATCTTGACGCAGCCCGCGGAGACGCAGGGCTTGCGGCATGACCCCGCGACCATCGCCTTCCACTGGATCAGCGCCGCCCTTGTCGTCGTGCTTTGGACGATCGGGCAGACCGTGAATGTGTTTCCGAACGGGCCGCTGCGTATCGACTACCGGTCGATGCACATCACACTTGGCGTGATTCTTGGCGTGGTGTTGCTGGCGCGCCTCGCCTGGCGTCTGACGCGGCGCGACGGCCTGCCGCCGATCGATCACGGGCTGCTGCTGATCATCGCCCACGTCACGCACTGGCTGCTCTATGCGCTGCTGATCATCGCGGTGGGACTTGGCATCGCCAATGTCTGGGTGCGCGGCGATGCAATCTTCACGCTGCTCCGCGTGCCGACCTACGATCCGGGGAACCGCGCGCTGATGCACCTTGTCGGCGACTGGCACGCGCTCGCCGCCAACGCGATCCTGATCGTCGCCGGCGTACATGCCGCGGCGGCGCTGTTCCACCACTACATCCTGCGCAACGCGACGCTGCGCCGGATGCTGCCGTGGCAACTGCGCTGAGCCGATGATGGGTTTCGCTGCGCTCAACCCATCCTACAGTTTGAAGCGTACTTGAAGCGTAGGATGGGTTGAGCGCAGCGATACCCGTCAGTGCTGCCCCCCAACATCAGTCCAGCGTCTCGCGGTACATGCTGACTGCGATGACGCCCACCACCACGGCGAACAGCGCCATCGGCCACAGATCGGGCCAGATCTGCGGCAATCCGTTGCCCTTCAGCAGCATCCCGCGACAGATCCGCAGCGCGTGCGTCAGCGGCACCACTTCGCCGACGACGCGCGCCCAGCCTGGCATGCCCTGGAACGGGAACATGAAGCCGGACAGCATCATCGAAGGCAGCAACCCGAACTGCGCCAACTGCTGAGCCTGCATCTGCGTCCTTGCCATGGTCGAAAAGGCAAACCCCATCGCCAGGTTGCAGGCGATGAACACGCCGAGCGCGAACAGCAGCAACGGGATCGAACCGCGTACCGGCACCTCGAACACGATGACGGACACCGCCAGGATCAGCAGCGTCTGCACATAGGCCAGGCCCACATAGGGAATGATCTTGCCCAGCATCACCTCGACCGGCCGCACCGGCATCGCCAGCAGGTTCTCCATCGTGCCCAGCTCGCGTTCGCGCGTGATCGCAAGCGACGTCATCACCAGCGTGGAGACGGTCAGGATCAGGCCGATCAACCCGGGAACGATGTTCAGCGCCGTGAGCTGTTCCGGATTGTAGCGGGCGTGCAGCACGACCTGGAACGGCGGCTGCGGCGGCTGGACCTGCATGCCGACCGGCAGGTCGCGGTTCAGCACGGTGGCGTTCAGCGCCACCAGAGCCGCCGTCGCATTGCCGATCGCCGTCGGATCGGTGGCATCCGCATCCATCAGCACCTGCGGCCTTTCGCCACGGTCGATCCGGCGGGAGAAGTCGGGTGGAATGTTCAGCACGAACAGCACATCGCCACGCGCCAGCGCCTGCTCGGCCTCGCTCTCGCTCGCCATTGGCCGGATGTCGAAATAGCCGGTGTTCTGCAGCGCGGCGGTCAGCGTGCGCTCATAGGTGGAATGCTCAGCCGTGATCAGCCCGGTTGGCAGGTGGCGCGGGTTGGCGTTGATCGCATAGCCGAACAGGAAGAGCTGGATCAGCGGCAGCATCACCGTGAGCCCCACCGTGGCGCGGTCGCGCCGCATCTGCAGCGATTCCTTGCGCAGCATGGCGAACAGGCGCGCGAAAGAGAAACCGCTCATGCTTCGATGTCCTGCTGGTTCAGCATGTGGATGAACACATCGTCGAGCCGCGGCTCGACTTCTTGCCAGCTCAGGCCTGCCTCGCCGAGGCTTTCGATGGCGCGGCGCAAGGCGGCGCGATCCATGCCGGCGACGCGCAGCGCGCGGCCGAACACGGCGGCGTTCTCCACGCCCGCGAGATGCCGCAAGCGGCGCGCCGCCTGCTCGATTCCCGGCCCGGTCGCCTCGAACGTGACGAGATTGGCTGCGCGCACGACCTCGTCCGCCGTGCCCTGCACGACCAGCCGTCCGCCGGCGAGATAGACGACACGCTGGCAGCGTTCCGCCTCGTCCATGTAGTGGGTGGAAACCAGCACGGTCATGCCATCGGCGGCCATTTCGTGGATCATGTCCCAGAACTCGCGCCGCGCCTTGGCATCCACGCCGGCGGTCGGTTCGTCGAGCAGCAGCAGACGGGGCCGGTGCAGCACGCAGGCGGCCAGGGCCATGCGCTGCTTCCAACCGCCGGACAGTTCCTGCGCAGGCTGATCGGTGCGATCGGTGAGGCCGATGCGCTCCAGCACGTCGGCGATGGCGCGGCGGCGGTCCTGCAACTGATACAGGCGCGCGACGAACTCCAGATTCTCTGCAACCGTCAGGTCGCCATAGAAGCTGAACCGCTGCGTCATGTAGCCGATCTGCAGCCGGATACGCGCGGCGTCGCGGAGTAGATCGAGGCCGAGACAGGTGCCGCCGCCGCTGTCCGGCCGTAGCAGGCCGCACAGCATGCGGATGGTGGTGGTCTTGCCGCTGCCGTTGCCACCGAGGAAGCCGCAGATCTCGCCTTCGGGCACCTGCAGGGTCAGCCCGTCGATCACCCGACGTGCGCCAAAGCTCTTGTGCAGGTCGTGCACGTCGATGGAAAGCGCCGTCATCGGCGGGCTCCGTCGGAGATGCGTCGCACATCCATCGGCTGGCCCGGCTTGAGTTGAACAGCCTGGTCCGGCGACGGGTGTGCCTCAACCAGAAAGACGAGCTTCTCGCGGTTCGACTCGCTGTAGATCACCGGCGGCGTGTATTCCGGCTGCGGCGCGATGAACGAAACCGTGGCCGTGAGCCCCGGCGCGCAATTGTCGCAATCGATCGCCATCCGGTCGCCGACATGGATTGTGGCGAGCTTGGTCTCCGGCACGAAGAAGCGCACCAGGATGTTCTGCGGCGGCAGCAGCGAGACGACAGGGATGCCGGCATTGATGGTCTCGCCAGGTCGCGCATAGGTGTCGGCCACCAGCGCGCCAACCGGCGAGAAGACATGGCGCTGGCTTAACTGCCACTCGGCCTGTGCCAGCGCCGCGCGCGCCTGTGCGACCATGGCGCGCTGCGCGGCGATCTCATACTGTCGGCCGGTCGGCGAACGCATCTGCTCGAGCTTCGCGTTGGCGGCGTCGACATGCGCGACCGCCGATGCGAGGTCGGCACGTTGTTGATCGACAAGCTGGCGGCTGGCCGCACCGGTGCGCAGCAGTTCCTCGTTGCGCGCCAGGTCCTTGCCGATGCGATCGCGGGTGGCGATCAGGTTGACGAGGTCCGCGCGCGCCTGCGCGATCTCGGTGTCGCGGCTTGCCGTCTGGAGATTGGCGAGACGCGCCTCGGCTTCGGCCAGTTTACCCGCGGCGGCGTCACGTGCAGCCGTGTCGTCCGCATCGTCCTGGGTGAACAGCAGTGCCCCAGGCGCGACCTGATCGCCGCGCGCAACCGCGACGCCGACGATGCGTCCGGTGAGCGTGGGCGATACGCGGACATACTCGGCTTCCACGTATCCCTGCCACGATGCGGGGTCCGATGCGCGGTGCATCCACCACCATCCGGCCGCGCCGGCACAGGCAGCGAGCAGCACGACCAGAAGCAATGCGCGTTTCATGTCGGCTTGTCCGGTGCGAGCCCGCGCAGCAGCGTCTCGATATGCGCCTCGGCGACCGCGCGCGGGTCGAATTTGAGGTCGGTGTGGCGGCCCAGCGAATGCTTCCACAGCGCCATCAGCAGGAACGGTCCGGCAAACAGCGGCAGGGTGGAATGCACATCCATCGGCCGGAATTCGCCGCGCTCGATGCCGCGGGTGAGGATGCCCTCGATCAGGACGAACGCCCGGCGCAGCACGGCATCGGCGTAGAATTGGGCGATGGCGGGGAAATTGCCGGATTCAGCGACAACCAGTTTGGGCACCGCGGTCAGGTCGCTGTCGAGCAGGCGCAGGAAGCGCGCGGCCATCATGCGCAGCAGATCGGCGGAGGGGCCGGTGTAGCTGGCCAGGTCTGCCTCGGCCGCCTCGACATTCGGCAGCACGGCCTGGCGCACCACGGCGCGGAACAGGTCTTCCTTGGTCGGAAAGTAGAGATAGATGGTGCCCTTGCTGATGCCCGCGGCGGCCGCGACCTGCTCCAGCTTGGTGGCCGCGTAGCCGCGTTCGGCAAACGACGCGAGGGCGGCCGCGACGATCTCGCCGGGTCGGGCCTCCTTGCGGCGAGAGCGCGGTTTGGGCGGGGTCATTCGGGTTAATTACTGACTGTTCAGTCAGTATTCAAGTCCCTGCCGGCCGCGCAATCACTTCGCCCGCGCCCGAACCACCGCCGGTTGCGAAGCGTCGCCGAGGCTGCGCAGCCTGGGGCCGATGCAACATATTGCCTTGCTTGCCGCCGCCGGGCTGTTGGCCGGCGCGATGAACGCGATCGCCGGCGGCGGCTCGTTCGTCAGCTTTCCGGCCATGGTTGCGGTCGGACTGCCGCCGGTGCTCGCCAACGCCTCCTCCACCGTGGCGCTATTCCCCGGCACGATGGCGAGCACCTTCGCCTATCGCCGCGACTTCGCGCACATCGAGGGCATGCGGCTCGGCGTCATGCTGCCGATCAGCCTGGCCGGCGGGCTGGTGGGCGCGGCGCTGCTGCTGGCGACGCCGGCGCGACTGTTCGACGCGGTGATCCCGTTCCTGCTGCTGCTCGCGACGCTGACCTTTGCGTTCGGCGCCCGCGCCGGGCTGGCGCTGCGCCGCGCCGTGCGCGTCGGGCCGGGCGCCCTGCCGGTGATCCAGTTCCTGATCTCGATCTATGGCGGCTATTTCGGCGGCGCGGTCGGATTGATGATGATGGCGGTCTGGAGCCTGCTGACCGCAAGCGCCGACCTGAAGGCGATGGCGCCGGCGCGCGTGCTGCTGGTGAGTGCGACCAACGGCGCGGCGGTGGTGTGGTTTGTTGCCGCGGGAGCGGTGCGTTGGCCGGAGACGCTGGCCATGCTCGGGGCGAGCATCGTCGGCGGCTATCTGGGCGCACTGGTCGGGCGATGGCTGCCGGCGGCGGTGGTGCGCGGCTTCGTCGTGGTGCTGAGTGCGACGGTGACGGCCGTGTTCTTCGTGCGGGTGATGTAGCCGATTACGGGTTCACACGGAGATCACCGAGGTGCGTTAGGAGGGCCACGGGAGTCGGAGCGGCTGCACTGGCGGTGGTTATACCATCCGTCCCAACCCTCGACTCATAGGGGCTAGGAATCGCCCCCGAACTCCGATTCGCTACGTCCGTTCATCGGGTCGCGACGACGGAGGCTTTGATGGGAGCGGCGGTCAAGATCACCCGGACGGATCACA
>JBGPND010000078.1:0-21452 GCA_041487355.1 Acetobacteraceae bacterium
CGCCGCACCAACGCAGAACCACGTCGTCCCAGCCACCAGGACTCCGCTGGCGGAACAGGCGCGCGCCGGGACACCAGGGGCTGGTCTCGCGCCGCAAACCCCAGAGCCAGTGCGGATCGATCGGCAGCGCCACCCACACCGGATGCGCCATGGCCCCGGCGCAATGTGCCGCCATCGTGTCCACCGTCAGCAGCAGATCCGTCGCTCCCAGCACCGCGGCGAATTCGTCGAGCGGTTGCGGCGTGGCCAGCGCATCGATCACACACGGCATGGCTTGCGGCGCCAGGCCGCGACCCGCGCCGGATCCGGCACCAGATACGGCACTGATGCAGGAACCGTGTCGAGCGTCGTGGCGAACACGTGCGGCAGGCTCATCGGCGGCGTGAATGCATCGAATGCGAGCGCCGACAGGTTCAGCTTGCCCGCCTCATGCTCGGGCGGATCGCCTTGACGCAGCGCACGGCTGCGATGGCGCGCGATCGATTCGCGCGTCGCCCAGGGCGTCCAGTCGGGACTCTCCAGCCGCTCCTGGTAGAGCGGCCATCCGGATGCGAAGTCGTCGCGCAGCAGCAGGGCGATCGCGAGGTCGAAGCGGGCTCGTCTCGACTCCAGCGTGAACCTGACCGCGTCGCGCCAGTGCGGCAGCGCTTCGTCGTGCCGGCCGAAGCCGAGCAAAGCGCGCGCCTCCGCGGCGATCCGCCCGGCGGCGGCCGTCAGCCGGTCAGACGACGTCGCCAAGCAGTTCGGCGAGGCTGAGATCGCTGCCGCGCCGGATCAGCCGGTTGATCTGGCCATGCGCGAAACCCACCACCATCGGCGTGCGCGGCCCTGGGATGCAGGCGATGTCGTACAGTTCGCGCACCACGCCGCCGAGCGCGACCCAGTGCACAACCGTCGCGCGGTCCAGGTCGATGACCTGGATCATGCACTGGGGCTGCCGACCTTCCTGCTTCAGCCGCTCGTCCAGCGGGAGGCCGGAGAAGTCCCGGTGCTGACGCGGGAGCGACAATCCCACCAGCACATGGTTGCCGATGAAGGCGATGCCGCGCGCGAAACCAGGACAGAAGGCGATCGGGTTGAAGCGTCCGGACGCCGGCTCGATCTCGCCCAGTTCGCCGGTTCCGGCATTGCAGATATACAGCCTGTCGTTATGCAGCCGCGGCGAATGCGGCATGGTCAGATCGGTGGCGACGATCTTGCCGCTGGCAATATCGACGACGCAGCCGCCGCCGGTGCGCTGCTCGCGCCACGCACCGGCGCGTCGGTCATTCCAGCGGCCGTGACAAAGCGCGGCCGGCCTTCCTGCATCGCGAGCCCGTTGAGATGGCAGCGATCCTCCGGCCGCAAGGCGGTGACGAAGCGCGGCTGCCAGACCGGACGGAAGCTGACCTGCTCGTCCACCGTTGCGAGGCAGGAGAACAGCGTATTGACGAACACCGGCCGGCCGGATGGCAGCACGCCCACGTCATGGGCGAAGACACCGCCGGCGTACCGGGCAATCTGCGGCGCATAGACGGCATCGTGGCCTTCGAGGTTCTGTCCCGGCGGGACGATGTTCTCGAAGCGCAGGATGCTGTTGAGGCCGGCGAGATAGAGGCTCTGCCCGGATGCCGCGACACCGAGGCAGCGTTCGAAGGTTCGCTCCGTGACGCTCAGCCGATCGGGCGCCGGAGCGCGAGCGGACGCGGCGTAGCGCCGCCGCGGCTCTGGCCGAAATGATGGGTTTTGCTCTGCTCAACCCATCCTACGCCGCTACGCCGCAGCCTGTAGAATGGGTTGAGCGCAGCGATAACCATCACAACCGGCAAGACTTGCTCGCGTTTCCGGTCACGCTGAATTCGCTATAGACCACCGCAGCAAAATTCGCTTCGGTTGCGCGTCCTGGTCGGCACGCCTATCCAGCCTCGGTGTCGCGCGTCCTGGCCAGGTTTGTCGCATGTCCCTGATCTACCTGATCGCCGGCGAGGCGAGCGGCGACGTGCTGGGTGCTCGGCTGATCGCTGCGCTGCGTGCACAGCGGCCGGAGCTGGCTTTTGCCGGCATCGGCGGCGAGGCGATGGCGGCGCAAGGGCTCGCCAGCCTATTCCCGATGCAGGAGCTCGCGCTGTTGGGCCTGCTGGAGGTGCTGCCGCGGCTCAGCCACCTGCGGCGCAGGCTGCAACAGACGGTGGCTGACATCACCGCACGGCGGCCCGACGTGGTGGTGACGATCGACAGCCCGGGCTTCACCCTGCGCGTTCTGAAGGCAATCCGTCCGCTTGGCGTGAAACGCGTCCACTATGTGGCACCGCAGGTCTGGGCATGGCGCGAAAGCCGGGTGCGGCACTACCCTGGCCTGTGGGACCAGTTGCTCTGCCTGTTGCCGTTCGAGCCGGCATTCTTCGCCCGCCATGGCCTGCCCGCGACGTTCGTCGGCCATCCTGTGCTGGAGAGCGGCGCCGATCGCGGCGACGCAATGCGGTTCCGCGCAACACATGGTATCGACGCTGCAGCGCGTGTGGTGACGCTGATGCCAGGCAGCCGACGCACCGAGGTGGCGCGGCTGCTGCCGATCCTCGGTGCCACATTGCAGCGCTTGCCGGACGTGGTGCCGGTGGTGCCGGTGGCCGCTCCGGTGGCGGCGGCGGTGCAGCAGGCAACGCAAAGCTGGACTCCACAGCCCGTGCTGGTGACCGAACCACAGGACAAGTACGACGCATTTGCTGCCTCGGCCGCCGCGTTGACCAAGTCGGGCACATCGACACTGGAACTGGCGATGGCCGGCGTGCCGATGATCGTGACCTATCGGGTCAATCCGCTCAGCGCGGCCATCGCGCGGCGGCTTGTCACCGTGCGGTACGCCTCGCTGATCAACCTGCTGGCGGAACGCGAAGTGGTGCCGGAACTGATCCAGGAGGCATGCACGCCGGATCGTCTGGCGGCGGCGATGCGGACCCTGCTGAACGATCCCGCGGCGGCGGCGGCACAGCTTGCCGCCTGCCGCGAGGCGCTGGCATTGCTGCGCCCGCCGGCGGGGTTGCGCCCGCCGACGGGGTTGCCGTCAGACGCCGCCGCCGCCGCTGTTCTCGACCTGCTGGATCAGCCCTGACGCCACCATCCGCGCGCGCGACGCCGCCATGCTGTCGGTGACCGCAAGCGCCGCCGTCAGCGCACGCCTGCCGGCCGCGGCGTCCACCAGCACCGGCGCGCCATCCAGTACCGCGGCGACGAAGGCGGCATGCTCCGCGGCGAGCGCGTCGTGGTCCTGCCAGGACACCTCCTCCATGCCGAAGCCGGCCACGCCGGGCACGGGCTTGCCGCGGTTGCGGGCAATCACGGTGAGGCGGCGATTGGCGAAATCCACCGCAAGATAGCCGTCCTGCGCGAACACCCGCATCCGCCGCTCGGTGCGGGCGGCGATGCGGGAGGCGGTTATCGTCGCCACCGCGCCGTTCTGGAAACGGATGCGCGCGTTGGCGATGTCAGCATGCTCGCTCGCCACCGCCGCGCCGACCGCGTCCACGCTCTCGATCGGACTCGCCACCAGCGACAGGATCATGTCGAGGTCGTGGATCATCAGATCGAGGATCACCGACACGTCGGTCCCGCGCAGCTTGAACGGAGCGATCCGGGTGGCCTCGATGTAGAGCGGCGCGCCGAGCCTTCCCTCCAGCGCGCCGAACGCGGCGGAAAACCGCTCCTGGTGGCCGACCTGCAGGACGAGTTGCCGTTCGGCGGCCAGCGCGGCGAGTTCATCCGCCTGGGCCAGGGTGGCGGCGATCGGCTTCTCCACCAGCACGTGCTTGCCGGCGCGCAGTGCCGCGGCGGCGAGCGCGTGGTGCGCTTCGGCCGGGGTGGCGACGATCAGCGCGTCACAGTTGGCGAGCAAGGCAGCGAAATCCATGTCGGGAGCGCCGGCCTCCCAGCCGACCGTCCTGGCGCGCTCGGTGTCGACATCATGCACACCGACCAGCCTGGCGCGGTCCGAGGCAGCGACCTTCAGCGCGTGATAGCGGCCGAAATGGCCGGCACCGGCGATGCCGATGCGGATGGGTGCCGAAATGGCCAGGGCCTGCTTCCTCGAACGATCCGTACCTTGGATGGATGTGTCCGTTCCAGTGAAAAGAGGCAAGGACTGAAACGGCGTTGCAACGCCGCCGACGCGACGATGGCTCGTGACCATGGTCGGCACGCTGGCATTGGCGCAACGGTTGTTCGGGGGGCTGCGCGGCGGCGGGTGGCTAATCCGCCGCCGCGTTTGCGCCTATGCGGGGCTGCTGATCTCCCTCGAAGTTGCCGGGCTGATCTTCTGCATCGCCGGGACGCACGGGTTGGTCGTGGCTCTGAGGGAGCCGGTCAGCACCGACTTCGTGAGCTTCTACGCGGCCGGGCGGCTGGCCGATGCCGGTACTCCGGCACTGGTATACGACCACGCAGCGCACCACGCCGCCGAGCAGGCGGCGACGGAGCCGGGCATTCCTTACAACTTCTTCTTTTATCCGCCTGTTTTCATTCTCTTATGCTCAGTCCTCTCCCGGTTGCCCTACCTCGTGGCCTTTGTGGTGTTCCAGGCGGCGACGCTGTTGCCGTGCCTGTTGCGGCGCGTGGCATCCTGCGGGAGACGGGATAGGCGACCATGCTGCCGCTGCTGGCCTTTCCCGCCGTATTCTTCACGATCGGAACCGGCCAGAACGCCTTCCTGACGGCGGCGCTGTTCGCGGCGGCGATACTCCTGGTCGACCGCCGGCCTCTGGTCGCCGGACTGCTGTTCGGGGCGCTCTGCTACAAGCCGCATTTCGGCCTGCTGGTGCCGGTCGCGCTCGCGGCGGGCGGGCGGTGGAGAAGCTTCGCGGCCGCCGCAGCGTCGGTGGCGGCGCTGGTCGGACTGTCGGTGCTGGCATTCGGGTGGGACACATGGCGCGCCTTCCTCGACGCGGTGCCGGGGTCGCACGCGGTCTACGAAATGCGCATCACCCGGGCGGGAATGGCGAGTCCGTTCGGGACGGTGCTGGTGCTCGGCGGATCTCCCGTGCTGGCTTACGAGGTGCAGGCCGTCGCCACGCTGACAATGGCGGTGGCGGTGGGATGGGTCTGGCGGCGGGGCATGAGCCTGCCGATCCGCGCCGCAATCCTGGCCGCGGCGACGCCGTTGGCTGTGCCGGTCGTGCTGTTCTACGACCTCATGCTGACTGGCATCGCGCTCGCGTGGCTGGTGCGCGCTGTCGGGGAGAATGGTTTTCCGGCCTGGGGGAAGACCGCGATGGCGATCCTGTTCGCCGCGACGCTGCTGTCCGGCAACTTCGACCCGGGCTCGCACCTGCTGATGGCGCCGCTGATCGCTGCGGGAGGGTTCGTCCTGGCCGTGGCCGCTGCGGCCCGGGAGGCAGCCGGCGGAGCGATATCGTGCTACGCCGCCAGTCCGCGCATGATCGCATAGAGATCGGACTTCGCCTCGAAGCCGATCCCGGGCAGCTCCGGCAGCGTCACCAAGCCGTTCTCCACACGCGTGCCGTCGGGGAAGCCGCCATACGGCTGGAACACGTCCGGATAGCTCTCGTTGCCGCCAAGCCCAAGACCAGCCGCGATGGCGAGCGACATCTGATGCCCGCCATGCGGAATGCAGCGTTGCCACGACCAGCCAGCGTCCTTCAGCATCGCGAGGGTCCGTTGGTATTCGCACAGGCCATAGGACAGCGCGCAGTCGAATTGCAGCCAGTCGCGGTCGGGGCGCATGCCGCCATGGCGGATCAGGTTGCGCGCGTCCTGATGGCTGAACAGGTTCTCCCCGGTCGCCATCGGCCCCGGATAGAATTCCGCCAGAGCCGCCTGCAACTGGTAGTCCAGCGGATCGCCCGCCTCCTCGTACCAGAACAGGTTGTACGGGCGCAGCATCTTCGCGTAATCGATGGCGGTGGCGAGATCGAAGCGGCCATTCGCATCCACGGCCAGTTGCGCGTCGCTGCCGATCTCCTGCAGCACCGCTTCGATCCGCCTTCGATCCTCGTCGAGCGTCTCGCCGCCGATCTTCATCTTCACCACGGTGTAGCCGCGGTCGAGATAGCTGCGCATCTCCGCGCACAGCGCCCGCGTGTCCTTCCCCGGGTAGTAATAGCCGCCGGCCGCGTAGACGAACACGCGCGGATCGGCCGCGATGCCATGCCGTTCCGCCAGCAGACGGAACAGCGGCTTGCCGGCGATTTTCGCCACCGCGTCCCACACCGCCATATCGATCGTGCCGACCGCCACCGAGCGATCGCCATGCCCGCCCGGCTTCTCGTTCGTCATCATGCAGGCCCAGATGCGATCCGGATCGAGATTTTCGTCCGTTGCGTCCAGCAGCGATCGCGGATCGGTCTCCAGGATGCGCGGGGCGAAGCGCTCGCGGATCAGCCCGCCCTGGCCGTAGCGGCCATTGGAATTAAACCCGTAGCCCACCACGCGGCGCCCGTCGCGCTCGACATTGGTCACCACGGCGACGAGGCTCGACGTCATCCTGGAGAAATCGATATAGGCGTTGCGGATCGGCGAGCTGATCGGCTGCGTGATCTCGCGCACGTCGGTGATGCGTACTGGCATGGCGCCGCACTCTCTGTTCCGGGCGAAGGCCACCGGTTTCAGCGCATTCGCCGGGGACGCGCAACGGGGCATGTTGCTTCAGTAAACCTCGCCCACGAAATGGGAGAGGTCGGCGCGGAGCGCCGGGAGAGGGTGTATCCAGTGACATCGTCACGCTGGCTGCACCCTCTCCCGACACGCTACGCGTGTCGACCTCTCCCACTTCGTGGGCGAGGCGTACTCTCGCTGCGCGACGTGATCCTGTTCAGCAACCGTTCTGCCACATCGCGCCATGCCAGACGCGGATCCACCGGCGCTAGGCCAGGCTGCTCGCCCGGAGACGCAAGAAGCAGGCCGCGCAGCGCGGCGGCCAAGCTGCCGGCGTCCGGCTCGCACAACGTCGCCAACGTCTCGCCGCGCAACTGCTCGATCAGACCACCGACCCGCGTCGACACGACGAAGCGTCCGGCGGCGATCGCGGCCGGGGCGACGCCGCTCTGGCTCGCCTCCTTGTATGGCAGCACCAGCACGTCGGCCCAGGCGATCAGGGAACCGACCTCATCCTCCGGTGCCCAGCGGTTCTCCACCGTAACCGCCGGCAGCGCACGCAGGGCGGCGAGTTCCGCGCTTTCCGGACCACTGCCGACCACGCGTAGTTCCCATCCCGGCTGTGTGTCGAGCTGCCGCACGGCGCTGGCCAGCAGATCGAGGCCCTTGTAGGGCAGCAGCCGGCCGAAGCACAGCAGCCGCAACGGTCCGCCATGCGCACGCGGCGGCAGAGGGGGCGGCCCGAACACGAATGGCGGATGCGAGATGACGAACAGCCTGTCCGGGTCCACGGCGCGCTGCTGTCTGAGCCGCGCGGCGACATGTTCGCTCAACGCAGCAACGGCGTCGGCGCGGCGGATCAATCGCCGCTGCAGGAACATCAGGAGCGGCGTCGAGTCGCCGGGATGCGGGTCGGCGTCGTGCACGATTACGACGACCGGCACGCCGATCCGCCGCAGTGCCGCAAGCAGCAGCAGGTCGAGCGGCCCGGGCATGGCACAGATCGCCAGGTCGGGGCGCAGCGCCGCGAGCCGCCGGGCAAGCCGGGCAACGATCAGCGGTGCCTGTAGCCACCGCCAGGCGAGCTCGACCACGCTCGAATAGGTTGCCACCGGCAACTGGCAATTCGGCGGATCGGGCCCGTGGAGAATTTCCGCGCCGGTGGCGAGGGACAGCAGGGCATCGGTGCCGGGGATCAGTCGCAGTCCATCCGCCAGCGCCGCCGCGAAGCGCGGCCCCGCTCCGCGACGCCCCCATTGCCAGACCAAAACCCTCATGCCGCCATGGAGAATCCCACAGAGAGGCCGATGCCACGCAGCGCGTCGGCCAGGGGTTCGGCACCCAGCCTCGCCATCACCGCGCTCCTGCCACGGGCGCCGAGTGCGGCACGCTCGGCGGCATCATCGGCCAAGCGGCGCAACTGCGCCACAGCTTCCTGCACGTCCGGCTCCGCCCAAACCGCGCCTGGCACATCGTAGACGTGGCGGGCATCGCGTGCCGGCACCAGCCGGTAGCCAACCAGGGCGGCGCTCTCGCTGTCCATGAACTCCATGTTGCCCGACCAGCCGGTGGCGATCACCGGCTTGCCGCGCAGCATCGCCTCTGCCGGCACCAGACCGAGGCCCTCGGCACGATGCAGCGACAGCACGATGTCGCACGTGCTCAGCAACGCGGCATGATCGTCGGCCGGCAATACGCGCGTCTCGATGCGGATATTCGGCGCTGCCGCCGCTGCAGCGGCGATGACGGAGAAGTCGCGCGGAAAGTGATCGGGATTGCCCACCTTCAACAGCAGCATGCGGTCCTTCCGGTTGCCGAATGCCGCGCGGAAGGCGGCGATCGCCGCCAGCGGATTCTTGCGCTCGAGCGAGGAGGCCAGGTTGAACGACACCAGCACGATCACGGCCGTGTCCGGCAGGCCGAACGCGGACCGGTCGAGTGCCGCCCGCGTCGCTGGCAAAGCGCCCAGGGGCGGCGGGACAACACGCACCCGGCCCGGTGCGATTGTTTCCATCGCGGCGGCGGTGAAGCGGGACGGCACCCAGATCTCGTGCACGAAGCGCAAGCCCGCCCGCCACTCCGGCGGCACGCATGGCAGCTCCCACGCCCAGTAGCCGACAACGCGCCGCCCCCGCAGCAAGGCTCGCGGCATGCGCATCAGCGCGCAGGGCAGCATCGGAGCATTCACATGCACGACGAGCGCCGCGCCAGGCGGCGGCAGCTCACCCCACGGCGCCATCAGATCCAGCGGCCAGGATGGCATGCCGAGACAATGCAACCCGCGCAGCATGAGTCGTGCGCTTTCACCGAGACCGGTGGGTTGGCTGAGCTCGCCGGCGACAGCCAAACCATGCAGGACGGGTGGCGGCTGCCGATCCGGGCGCGGCGCCATCAGCGAGGTTGCGCCGGTAAACACGTAACGGCGCGGGCGCGCCGGAAGCAGACGCCAGGACCGGTGCGCGAGTGACAGCGTGAGTGCGTTGGCACGCATAGGCGGCACGGTGCCGCCTATTGATTAAGCCCGACTAAATCCGGTCGTTCAAATGGCAGGCGCTGTGATGCCCCGGCGCGATTTCGCGCAGCCGCGGCGGCGCCTCGGCGCAGCGAGGCATCGCGTGCGGGCAACGTGGATGGAAGTGGCAGCCGGACGGCGGGGTGAGCGGGCTGGGGATCTCGCCCTTGATGGCGGTGAAGCGCCGCTTGCGCGCTTCGATGCGCGGCACCTCGGCGAGCAGCGCCTGGGTGTAGGGATGGTTGGGCCGCGTGAACACCTCTTCCGCCGGTGCGCTCTCGACGATGCGGCCGAGATACATGATCAGCACGCGGTCCGAGAGATGCTCCACCACGCCCAGGTCATGGCTGATGAACAGGTAGGTGAGGTCCAGCTCGCGGCGCAGGTCCATGAACAGGTTGAGGATCTGCGCCTGGATCGAAACGTCGAGCGCCGCCACCGCTTCGTCGCAGACCAGGAACTCGGGCTGCACGGCGAGCGCGCGGGCGATGCCGATGCGCTGGCGCTGGCCGCCGGAGAACTGGTGCGGATAGCGGCGCTTGAAAGATGGATCGAGGCCGGCGCGGCGGAGCTGTGCATCGAGATAGGCATCGAATCCGTCACGCGTGACCAAGCCATGCACCAGCGGCGCCTCGCCGACGATGTCCGCGACGCGGAGGCGCGGATTGAGCGAGGCATACGGATCCTGGAAGATCATCTGGACCTTCAGCTTCGCATCGCGTGCCGGTTCCGGCCCCAGCGTGGTGATGTCCTGGCCCTTGAACATCACCTGCCCGTCCGACGGCGGCATGATGCCGGCGACCATGCGGCCGAGCGTCGATTTGCCGCAGCCGGACTCGCCGACCAGGCCGACCACCTCGCCGCGTGCGACCGCCAGGTCGACATGGTCGACCGCTTGCACCACTTCGTTCTTCGGGATGGCGCCAAGCCGGCGCGACAGCGAGCGCGCGAGGCGGGCGCCAGCGTCATACGTCGGGCCGAAGCGCTTGGAAACGCCGCGCAGCTCGATGATCGGCGCCTCGGTCATGCGGGGACAGCGACCAGCGGATGGAAGCAGCGTGTCGTCTGCCCCGGCACCGGCTGCGACGGCTCTGGCTCCTGCTCGCAGGCGGCGTCGGCGCGCGGGCAGCGGGTGCGGAAGGCACAGCCTGGCGGCAGGCTGAGCAGACTTGGCGTCATGCCGGGGATCTGCCGCAGCTTCTCGCCGCGTTTGTTGCGGCTTGGCACGCTGCCGATCAGACCGTGCGTGTACGGATGCAGCGGCAGGTCCAACACCGCTTCGGCAGTGCCGGTCTCGACGATGCGGCCGGCGTACATCACGGCGATGTCGTCGGCGAGGCCGGCGATGACCGAAAGATCGTGCGTGATCCAGATCAGCGCCGTGCCGTAGGTGGTGGCAAGCTTCTGCACCTCGGCGAGAATCTGCGCCTGGATGGTGACGTCCAACGCCGTGGTGGGCTCATCGGCGATCAGCAGGTCCGGATGGTGCAGCAGCGCGATGGCGATCGCCACGCGCTGGCGCATGCCGCCGGAGAACTGATGTGGATAGGCCGCCAGACGCTCGTCGGGGCTGGGGATGCCGACCATGCCCAGCGCATCGCGCGACCGGGTGCGCGCCTCGGCATGCGAGACCTTGGCGTGTGCCCGCACCGCCTCGATCATCTGCGTGTCGATGCGCAGCACCGGGTTGAGGGTCATCATCGGGTCCTGGAAGATCATCGCGATGCGGTTGCCGCGCAGTTCGCGTATCTCCCGTTCCGACAACTTCGCGAGGTCCTTGCCCTGGTACAGAATGGAGCCGCCGGCGATGCGTCCCGGCGGATCCACCAGGCCGATGATGGAGAAGCCGGTGACCGTCTTGCCGGAGCCGGACTCGCCGACCAGCCCCAGCACACGGCCACGCGCGATCGAGAACGACACGTCGTCCACCGCCTTCACCACGCCGGCGCGCGTGAAGAAATACGTGCGCAAATTGCGCACCTCGAGGGTGGCGGTGCTCACCGCTTCAGTCGCGGGTTCAGCACGTCGCGCAACTGGTCGCCGACCAGGTTGATGGCGACAATGGTGACCAGCAACGCGATCCCCGGATAGAAGCTGATCCAGTACTTGCCCGACAGCATGTACTGGTAGCCGTTGGCGATCAGCAGGCCGAGCGAGGGCTCGGTGATCGGCACGCCGAGGCCGAGGAAGGACAGGGTGGCTTCCAGTGTGATGGCACGCGCCACCTGCTGCGTGCCGACGACGATCAGCGGAGGCAGGCAGTTCGGCAGCAGATGGCGGAACATGATGCGCCGCTTCGGCAGCGCGAGACATTCCGCGGCCTCGATGTATTCGCGCCGGCGTTCCACCAGGGCGGAGGCGCGCACGGTGCGCGTGTAGTACGCCCATTCGACGATGACCAGCGCGAGCGTGACGTTCATCACGCCCTTGCCGAGCATGGCGAGGATCATCAGCGCGACCAGGATGGAGGGGAAGGAGAGCTGCAGGTCCACGAAGCGCATGATCGCGGCATCAGTGCGCCCGCCGGCATAGGCGGAGAGCAGGCCGAGTGCCGTGCCGAAGATGCAGGCGATGAGTGCCGATCCGACGCCAACGCCGAGCGAGATGCGCAGGCCATACAGCATGCCGGAGAACATGTCGCGGCCCTGGTCGTCCGTGCCGAGGATGTAGGTATAGCCGGCAAGCGAAGCGGAGCCTGGCGGAAGGCGTCCATCCATGATGTCGAGTTGCGACAGGTCGTAGGGGTTCTGCGGCGTGATCAACGAGGCGAAGATCGCCAAGAGGCCGATCAGGACGAACACCACGAGGCCGAGGAGTGCGACGCGCGATGCGGCGAATTCCGCCACGAAGCGGCGGAACGGGGTTTCCTCGCGGATGGCGGGGAGAGTGGTGGTGCTCATGGCGACGTCGGTGCCGCTACGGATGGCCGGGACAGGCCCGGCCATGACGGTGCATTTTTAACGTCATGGCCGGGCCTGTCCCGGCCATCCGTAGCGGCACCAACCTGTCGTTGGTTGCCTGTTAACCAACGGGTCTCCAAGGTGAACCCATGCGTGGCGGATGGGTATACATCATGGCGAACCAGCCCTTCGGTTCGCTGTACGTCGGCGTCACGAATGACATTGCCCGCCGGTCGTGGGAACATCGGCTTGGCGTCTGCGAAGGGTTCACCAAGCGCTGCCATCTGACGATGCTGGTGTACACCGAATGGCACGAGGACATCCTCAGCGCGATCCAACGCGAGAAAAACATCAAGCATTGGCCGCGGATGTGGAAACTGAACCTGATCGAGGCACAGAATCCAGACTGGCGGAATCTCTACGACAGCCTGATCGCATAAGGCCCCGGCGCCGGAGCCGCTACGGATGGCCGGGACAGGCCCGGCCATGACGGTGAAATACCGGACATGCCTGCCTGTGCCGCTATGAGCGCCCTGGCTCCTTCCACCGTCATGGCCATCCGTAGCGGCTCCGGCGCCGGGCATGACGTTGAAGACGATGCTCACCCCTTCGCCTCCAGCCGCACGCGTGGATCGAGCACGGTGTAGAGCAGGTCGACCACCAGGTTGATCGTGACGAACAGCAGCACGATCATCATCAGATACGCAACGATCACCGGCCGGTCCAGCACGTTGATCGAATCGATGATCAGCTTGCCCATACCCGGCCAGGCGAACACGCTTTCGGTCACCACGGCGAAGGCGATGGTGGACCCCAGCTCCAGCCCGACCACGGTCACCACCGGGATCATGATGTTCTTCAGCACGTGCACGAAGATCACTCGCGCCGGCGTCAATCCCTTGGCGCGGGCGAACTTGATGAAATCCATCGGCAGCGTCTCGCGCACCCCCGCGCGCGTCAGGCGCAACACCAGCGAGATGTTGAACAGCGACAGATTGAGCGCCGGCAGCAACAGGTGGCGCAGTCCGTCCAGCGTCAGGAACGACCACTGCACGCCGAACAGCTCGGCCGTGGTGCCACGGCCGGTGCTCGGCAGCCAGCCGAGCTGCACCGCGAACACCATGATCAGCATCAGCCCGACCCAGAACGTGGGCAGCGAGAAGCCCAAGATGCTGCCGGCCATGATGGCGCGCGCCGCCGCGCCTTCGGGATACAAGCCGGCATACAGCCCGAGCGGGATGCCGAGGATCACCGACATCAACACCGCGGTGACCGCCAGCTCCATCGTCGCCGGCATGCGTTGCGCGATCAGCCGGAGTGCCGGTTCGTTGAACACGAAGCTGCGGCCCAGATTGCCGTGCAGCGCGTCATTGACGAACAGCAAATATTGCTTCCATAGCGGCTGGTCGAGCCCGAGTGCGGCGATGATGCGCGCGCGCTCCGCCTGGTCCGCCTCGGGCGAGATCAGGATGTCCACGGGGTTGCCGATTACGTGCACGCCGATGAACACGATCACCGACATGGCGAGCACGACGAACAGCGCCTGGATCAGCCGCCGGATCAGCCAGGTTGTCATTGGTCTCCCGAGCCCCTTGCGTGGCTTATATCATGCCCACTCCGGCTCCTGCCATTGAGCCTCCGCATCCAGCGGGAATACCGGCCGGGGCAGGCGCTTCCAGGTGAAGTTCGCCAGGATCGGGCTGGTCAGGCCCGGCGTGTCCACCTCGAACACCTGCCCGGGCGGGAAGAATTCGTCGAAGCCGGCGCGGAAATGGCCGCGGCTCTTCACCACCACGCAGGTCGCCGCACCGATGTCGATGCCGTGCATCTCCAGCATGACAGGCTCGGCCAGTTGCCGACGCAGGCTACCAACCACGACACGCATGCCCGAGCCATCCAGACGCAGCAGCGCCGACGGCCCGAGATTGAACCGCCTGCCCGCCGATACGCCGCGCCGGCCGACCGCGGAGCCGTCCGTCAGCGTCTCGACCGTTGCACCCACCTCCAACCGCTTGGAGAATTCGCTTTCCACCCGATTGAACACGGCATGGATATGCGCCCCCTCCCCGGCCGCATGCGCCTCGGCCGCGACATCGGGATCGACGAACACGCCGAGCACGACGCCGGGCACTTGTGCCGCATGCAACGCGGCCAGCAGCCAAGCCGTGTTGCCGCGCCCACCGCCGCCCGGATTGTCGGCGGAATCGCTCAGGATCACCGGCTTCGTTGCGCCATCCGCCGCTCGCCGCGCCAGCGCCACCGCCTCCTCCACCGACAGCAGGCGCCGCGTGTGGCGGCCCCGCTCCGCCCAGCCGCGCCGCGCGATCGCCAGCGCGACACGCCGTGCCGCCGCGAGCCTGCCCCCGGGCGCTTGACCCGGGGGATCACCGCGCGCCGTCACGGTGACGGTGACGCCGCATTTCGGCAGATCGCTGAAGACGAACCCTCCGGCCACCGAAACATTCGCCACGGTCCCGCCGATCAGCTCCTGACCCATGCGGATCAGGTCAGCGTAGGGCCCTTCCGCGGTCAGCAACGTCACCGTGGGCGGCGTCAACGGCAGGCGGATGAACGCCTTCGCCGTGCGCATGCCGCCCAGCATCTCGCGCAACAGATCGGCCGATTCCGCCGCCCTTTCGCGCTGATCGACATGGGGATTCGTGCGATACACCACCAACGCGTCGCACGCATCGACCAGCCGCTCGGAAACGTTGCAATGCAGATCGTGTGACACAACGATCGGCACCGCCGGCCCGACGATCTGGCGCACCATGGCGACCAGCGTGCCGTCGCTGTCCTCGTCCCCGGTGGCCGAGGACGCCCCGTGGCTCGGCACATACACCGCATCCACCGGCAGCGCCGCCGCCAGACCGTTGCGTATCCGGTCGCAGATTTCCAGGAACAGGTCCTGCACGATCGGCCCGCCAGGCGGTGCGCTCACCACCAGGATCGGCACGGGAGTCCACGCGCCCGTCGCGTCCATGCGCGCGTAGAAACCCGGCAGTTCCGACGGCAGGTGGCTCACCTGACGCGCGAGCCGCGAGATCGCCTCGCCTTCCTCCCAGCACTGGCGCAGAAAATCCTCGCGCACCGTCGGCGGGGCGAAGGCGTTCGCCTCCAGGTGCAGACCCAGGATCGCCACGCGTGGATTCGTTGCGTTCATGCGATATGCTCCGGTTGGCCGCTTGCGCCGACCCGTATAAACTCCCCCGCATGGATGCACCAAATACCGGCGCGCCGCGCCTCAGCACCGCGGAATTGCTGTCCCGGCTCGTGTCGTACGACACGACCAGCCGCAATTCCAACCTGACGCTGATCGGCTTCGTGCGCGAATACCTGGACGCGCATGGCATCCCGTACCGGGTCACTACCGACGCGACCGGTGAGAAGGCCAACATCCACGCCATCATCGGGCCGCAGCAACCAGGCGGCGTCGCTCTGTCCGGCCATGTCGATACCGTGCCGGTGGACGGGCAGGCCTGGAGCGCCGATCCGTTCACGCTGCGCCGCGCCGATGGCCGGCTCTATGCGCGTGGTGCCGCCGACATGAAGGGCTTCGTCTCCGCCTGCCTCGCCGCGGTTCCGGATTTCAAGGCAAAAAACCTCGCGCGTCCGCTGCATCTGTTCATCAGCTATGACGAGGAAGTCGGCTGCCAGGGCGCGCAGCGGTTCATCGAGGACCTGGACGCATCCGGCCTGAAGCCGGCGCTTTGTGTCGTTGGCGAGCCATCGGGGATGCAGCCGATCCTGGCGCACAAGGGGAAGCTGAACCTCCGCGTGCGCGTGCGTGGCCTTCCCGGCCACTCGAGTGAACCGGCCAAGGGTGTGAATGCCATCCACGCCGCCGGCGAGACGATCGCCTATGTCGCGGCCGAAGCACGAAGGCTGGCCGAGGAAGGTCCGTTCGAGGATGGCTTCGACGCGCCGCATACCACGATCCATATCGGCACCATCCAGGGCGGCACGATTCTCAACATCATCCCGGAACGCTGCGAGTTCCTCTTGGAGTGGCGCACGATTCCCGGAGACGATGCGGTGCGCCACGTCGAACGCATGCAGGCATTCGTCGCCGCAGCGATCGAGCCGGCGATGCACGCGGTGCACCGCAACACCGGCTTCGACTTCGAGGTGATCACCACCATGCCGGGCCTGTCGCTCGATCCCGACCATCCGTTGACCGCACTCGTCAAGCAGCTCACCGGCTCCAACCGCACCGGCAAGGTGAGCTACGGGACGGAAGGCGGCTACTATCAGAACGTCGGCATCCCGACGATCATTTGCGGTCCCGGCCATATCGCCCAGGCGCACCAGCCTGACGAGTGGATCGCGCAGGACCAGCTCGACACGTGCGACGTGTTCATCCGCCGTCTGGCGGACCGTTTGCTGACCTGAGCCGGGCGGGCGCGGCGCATGTCCCCGATCGCCCAGCCGCCACTGCCGTCATTCGAGGTGCGTCTGGTCGCGCCCGACATCAGCCGCTGGGTGCAGGGCAACACTGGCGTCGCCGGCTTCACCACGCGCGCGTCGGGCAAGCCTGGTCCGCACGTCGCACTGCTCGCGATCGCGCATGGCAATGAAATCGCCGGCGCCATCGTGCTCGACCGGTTGCTGCAGGCAGGGCTTGCGCCCACCCGAGGCAAGCTGACCTTCGGCTTCATCAATCTCGCTGCCTATGAGCGCTTCGATCCGCGGCAGCCGACCGCCTCGCGTTTCGTCGACGAGGACATCAACCGCGTTTGGGATACGGCCGTGCTGGAGGGTCAGCAACGTTCGATCGAACTCGACCGCGCGCGCGAAATCCGACCGCTGATCGACACGGTCGATGTGCTGTTCGATCTGCATTCGATGCTCTGGCCGTCGGACCCGCTGATCCTCTGCGGCACGTCACCGAAGGGACGGCGCCTCGCGTTCGGCGCCGGCGTGCCTGAGCTCGTCGTTGCGGATCACGGCCATACCAGCGGCCGGCGCCTGATCGATTATTCCCGATTTGCCGATCCCGCCACACCGTTTGCCGCCAGCCTGGTGGAAGCCGGGCAGCACTGGGATGACGTGACGGTCGACACCATGCTCGCCAGCGTTGCCGGCCTGTTGCGCCATCTGGACACGGTGGCGCAACATCCGGCGCTGCCGCCACCGCCCGCATGCCCCACGCAGCGCTTCGCCGAGGTCACCATGGCCGTGACGGCCGCCACCACCAACTTCGCCTTCGTGCAACCGTATCGCGGCGGCGACATCATCCCACGGCGCAACACGCTGATCGCGCTGGACGGTGAGACGGAGATCCGCACACCGCACGACGACTGCCTGCTCATCATGCCGAGCCTGCGGCCCAGCCGCGGCCATACGGCGGTGCGACTGGCGCGGTTCGTTTCGGCATGAACCAGACGATCATCAGCGCCTGGCTCGGGCTGTCGGGCTGGAAAATCTTCCTGACGCTCATCGTCTGCTATCTGGCGACGGCTGCCATGATCGTCTGGGTCTGCTTCAGGCCGAAATGGCGCGATCGCGTGCTGAGCTTCGGCGGCATCGTGCCGCCGTTCTTCGTGGCCCCTGCCATCGTGTTTTCCCTGATGATGGCCTTTCTGGCGAGCGACGTGTGGGAGCGCGACCGGCTGGCATCGCATGTCGTGCTCGATGAACGGGATGCCGTGAAGGCCGTGTATGAGGTCAGCGCGATGACAGGGCCGACGATGCCGAAGCTGCGGACGGCGGCGCGCGACTATGTCGCGTCCGTGCTGCACGACGAATGGCCGAACATGCGGCACCAGCGCGAGGCACCCGAGACAGGGGCCGCACTCGACGTGCTGCTGCGGCTGGCGGCGGATCCGGCCATTGCCCAGCAGACGGGCCAGACGGTGCACGGTGCGCTGCTCGGCGCGGCGCTGCGCCTTGTCGCCGCCCGATCGAGCAGGCTGGCGCTGAGCACCGATCAGGCGGACCAGTACAAATGGTCGGTTGTGCTGATGCTGGCGGTTTTTGCGCAGATCGGGGTCGCGATGGTGCATCTCGACCGCGCACGGCCGCAGATCATGGCATTGCTGGTGTTCACCGCCAGCGCCGTCACCGCACTCGGCCTGATCGCCATCTGCGAGGAGCCATTCCACGGCGCGCACCAGGTCTCCCCGGCACCGCTGCAGGACTTATTGACCGGGGAGCATCGCCTGAGCTGATCGGACGGTCAGCCGTCGGCATCACAGCACGGGTTGCATATCTCAAACCCAGCCAGAACGTTGCGAAAACTCAAGGAATGGCCAAGCTACCCGGCAAGAAGCCGATCAATGAGGAAATATCGATTGAACCATTTGGGTGGCATGCTATGGGAACCATGTCAGCCCCGGCCGTGATTTTACGGTCCGTGCCCATGTGAGATCGGGGCACGAACGAAGCAGCATAGGACTAACAAGTGACGGTAGAACCGCAACTCGATGGCGCCGAGAGCGGTGCCTGGCACAAGAGATCGCGCTCATCGCCTGGCATGAGTTGGCTAACCTGGGCGCGCCACGTGAACCTTTGCCGCCACATGCGGCTCGGTGGTCCGACGAAACACCGGACAACCCGTCCATTGTTCAGTGGCCTCGTTCTGGGTGCCGCGCTGCTTCCGGCCATGTTGTATGCCGTCGTGGCATGGCAGGACCGCATCTCCGTGCTGAACCAGGCCGGACAAAATGTTCGGAGCACTGTGAGGACATTTGAGGAGCATGCCCGCAACGTCTTCGAGACCCACAAGCTTGTTGCCAGCCTGATAAATGATCATATTCGTGGAATGAGTTGGCGGGAGATTGCCGACTCTGACGCCCTGCACGCATACCTCGCTGACGTGGTGCGCGACTATCCACAAATTAAATCGTTGTGGCTGATCGATCCCGCCGGGCTCATCCGCAATTCCAGCGCTGTCTTCCCGGCTCCCTCGGTCAGTGTCACCGATCGCGACTACTTCACGGCTCTGCGTGAGCACGATACCGGGTTGTTCATTGGACAGCTCGTCCATGGCCGCGTTTTCACGGAGGATATATTCAACGTTGCGCAACGGCGATCAAGCGCCTCAGGGAGTTTCGACGGTGTCGTCGTCGTGTCAGCATTGCCGTCATACTTCACGAACTTCTGGAATGCCGCCACCCGCCAACCCGGCGTTGCAGCTGCCCTGGTTCGCCGCGAAGGAGCTATTCTCGCACGCGCGCCTCCCGCTGATGCGGACACGCCACCGCTTGCTGCGACCAGCCCACTCATGCGAGCGATCGATACGAACGACTCTGGCTTCTATCGCGGCGTTTCAACTATTGACGGCCGCGATCGTATCTACGCCTTTCAAAAAATCTCTGGCTTCCCGGTTTATGTAGGCCACGGCATCAGCGAAAGCGGCGCCCTTCGAACTTGGCATGACCACCTGCTCGTCTACGGTGGGTTCTTCGCGATGGGCACACTCGGACTGGTGTTGCTGGCACTTGTCGCCGCGTTGCGGGCTGGGCGTGAGGCAGTCGCGCTCCATCACTGGCGCGAGACCGCCCAGCAATTGAATGAAGAGGCTGAACGCCGTGCGGTCGTCGAAGGACAACTACGGCAGGCGCAGAAGATGGAGGCACTCGGGCAGATCGCCAGTGGGATCGCGCATGACTTTGGCAACATTTTGTACGTCATCGCCGGTTACCTGGAACTGTTGCAGCGCCGCGCGGCTCCCGGTGACCTGGAGCTCGTGACGAAGGCCCTGGGGGCAGCGAGCCGCGGCAGGGGCGCGATCAGGTCGATACTCTCGTTTGCCAGGCGGCAGCCGCTAAGTCCCGAGGTGTTCGACCTGAATGCCGCCTTGAGTAGCATGGACAGCATGTTGCGCCAGGCCTTGGGATCAAGGGTCGGGTTGGAAATAGTGCCGACAGGCGCACCGTGTTGGATCACGGCTGATCGAAACCAGACAGAACTGGCGATCCTCAATGTCGCCCTGAATGCGCGCGATGCGATGCCAAGCAGGGGCACGCTCACTGTGGCGACCAAAGCCATGCGCTTGGCGGGCGAGCCGGACGGTCTCGCAGGCGACTTTGCCGCCGTCACTGTCAAGGATACGGGGACGGGTATGCCTCCCGAGGTGCTGGCAAAAGTGTTCGATCCCTTCTTCACCACCAAAGTACCAGGCAAGGGCACCGGCCTCGGCCTGAGCATGGTCTACGGCTTCACCAAGCAATCACACGGCGCCGTCACCATTGAGAGCTCGGCCGGTCGAGGTACGACTGTGGTTCTCTATTTGCCTCTCAGCGCGTCAAGTGGCGCTATCGCACGATAGCGCGGGTATTTTTCCGCATTACCCCGCCGGCTCGCCTGGTACCGGCACCTTGCCGAAGCCCGTGATGATCGCCGTCACCTCGTCGATCGCCGCCTGTGCGGCCGCCGCGTCGGTGCCTTTGGCAACGATCGCAACGCCATTGCCGCTCGGCCGATAGAACGGGTAGCTGCCGATGTCGATATCAGGGAACTTCGCCTGCACCGCGCCTAGCGGCTCGGCGATGATACCTTCGGGTAATCCCACCACATGCACCGAGCGCGACAGCACCGGCGCCCCGCCCTTCAGTCGCGGCGCCAGCCATTCGAACATCGACTGCATGACACGTGGCACGCCCGCCATCACATAGACATTGCCGATCTGGAAACCGGGCGCCACCGACATCGCATTGTCGATCAGCGAGGCGCCGCGCGGCATCGTCGCCATGCGCTGGCGCGCCGCATTGAATTCGCCAGGCTTGTAGCTGCGCTCCATCCGCGCCCAGGCCACGGGATGCGGCTCCCACGGCACGCCGAACGCGGCGGCGATGCATTCGCTGGTGATGTCGTCATGCGTCGGCCCGATGCCGCCGGTGGTGAACACATAGTCGAATTTTGCCCGGACTTCGTTCACCGTGCCGATGATCGTCTCCGGCACGTCGGGGATCACCCGCACCTCGCGCAGCGGAATGCCGCGCTCACCCAGTTTGGTGGCGATGAACCGGATATTGGCGTCCTGGGTGCGGCCCGACAGCACTTCGTTGCCGATCACCAGCAGGCAGGCAGTGGGATTCTTTTCGGGCATCGAAGCGTCCCTCAGAGGAAGTCGCGCAATAGCGGAATCAGCGGCTTGTCGGCCGGCGGCATCGGATAATCGGCGAGCTTCTGCGGCCGTACCCAGGCGAGCGCCTGGTTCTCGCGCGACGTCGGCAGGCCCTTCCAGCGGCGGCAGAGATACAGCGGCATCAGCAGGTGGAAGCGCTCGTATTCATGCGACGCGAAGGCGAATGGCGCGAGGCAGGCAGCGGAGACGTCGATGCCGAGCTCCTCTTTCAGCTCGCGGATCAGCCCGGCCTCCGGCGTTTCGCCTGCTTGCAGCTTGCCACCGGGGAACTCCCACAGCCCGGCCATCTTCTTGCCTTCCGGCCGGCGCGCCAGCAGTACGCGGCCATCGGCGTCGATCAGCGCGCAGGCGGCGACCAGCAGCAGCG
>JBGPND010000079.1:0-21377 GCA_041487355.1 Acetobacteraceae bacterium
CCAGACCGTGGATCACCGTTGACGACGGTGTTGAATTCGTTGCCGAAGTAGATGCCGCTGGCGCTAGATGACAGGTTGTACGTCATGTCCTGTTCGATGGTGTAGCCGTTGGCCGATGCTGCCAGACCAGTGACAGCGGGCGGCGTCAGCGTCAGTTTGGTAAACGCCCCTAGCGCCGGCGTCGTAGCACCGATCGCCGCGCCGTCGATCGTGCCGTTGAGAATTATGCCGTTGGTCAGCGTGCCGCCGAGCGCATCGGTCTTTCCCGAAAAATAGCTGTTCCACTGCGGGGCGGTCGGAACTTGGCCCTGTATGAATCCAGGATAGCTCTGCGCCAGCGCGGCGGTCTGCATCGCAACGAACGTGAGGATCAGCGAAAGGATCAGTCTGCGCATCTGTGTGGTCCTAATTGAGGAATGGCATCGGCTCGATTCGTGGCGGCGGAGCCGAGACCGGGCCGCTTGTCGTTGCCGTAGCCGTCGTGCCGGGCGGGGCGCCGCGCAGCGTCACGTTGACGGCAACCTCGCCAGCGATGTTTGTCGTAAGCGAACGATGGAAGTCATCCAACGATTGATGTGACTGCGATCCGCCTGGAAGTGATGGCCAAATTGGCCCAAGCGCGCCAGCAATCTTCATGTCGTTGCCACCGGCGCGCAGATCGGTTTCAAGGTCTCCGCTGGTCTTTGCGTGATAGGCGGTCGAGGCAAGATGCCACGCGCCTTTGTCCTGATTCTCCGGGCTGAAGTCATTCAATCCCGCGGCGCTGGCGACCGAACGCCATGTCCCGGAAATGAACTGATAGCGCCCCGCCGCCGTGCTTGTGCCGCCTGGCCCGATACCCTCCGGGAATTTTGAGTAGTCCCGGAATGTCGATCCGCCGTTCTTGATATCGTACCGGCCGCCGGATTCCGGGCCTGCGATCGTATCCAGAAAGCCGCGCCTGACCGGATTCATTGTTGTGTCAACAGATGACATATGCGGGGTGGGGGCGAACTGTCGTATCAAACGCTCGACCAGGCCGGGGGCCTCGGCTGGTGCGCCGCCCATGCGTTCCCGCATCTGCCCGTAAGTTAGCCGCTCGCCCGTCTGGGGGTTCACGAAACTAGGGATCGGATTGAAAAATGATGTTGGTGTCGGCTCGAAGCCACGATCCTTTGCGTCGGCGGCGAACTTATCCTGACCAGCTTTGTTGAGTTCATAAATTGTTGCCAACGCGGTGACTGGGATGGCCGCCTGCCCTGGCAAGCCGAGCAACTTTAACACCCACCACGCCGGCTTTAGTAACGCCAGCGCTGTAATGCCAGCGCCGATTTCGGCGAACGATTGGACGATCTCCTTGTTTTTGCCGATCAACAGCGCGCCGGCCTCCGCCCACCTCCCGAACGCCGGCATAAGATCGTCGGACAGCCGGTTGGCGACGCCGCCCAACGCCGCGCCCAAATCGGCGAACGCCTCGCGCGCTTCGTTGGCACGAGCTGCCATACCGGGGGTAACCACAGCGCCGAGCGCCTGCATCTTGTCGAGTAATTTTTGGATGCCCGCAGAGCCGAGATCCAGCATCGGCAAGAAATTTGCCGGGATGCCCAGCCGACTCATCTCCATTAGTTTCGTGTGGGGGTCTGGCATTCTGTGGATTACGTCGGATATTTTTAACATGGTGGCGAGAGTGTCGGCGACGTGCCCGGGGGCGCCAGAATCTATGCCAATATCCCTTAAGGCGTTCATGGCCTCTGCGTTCCGGCCCCAGGCTGCATCGGACAGCGTGTCCCGAAGGCCGCCAAGCGCAGCATTGAGGGTCGCCGCATCCGAACCGGCGGCAGTCGCAGCGCCTTGCCACGCAGTCAACTTGTCGGTGGGGACGTTGAGCGCAATGCCAGTTTGCAAGATTTTTGTGCCCAGATCAGCCCAGCGTCGCGTTAGTTCGACAATGCCGCCGATCGAGGCCGCGCTGGTGATAGCCGCCAGCGGCCCTCCCATGCGATCTAGCGACTGAAAAGCTGCAAGCGAGCTACGGCCCAGGCTCTGTACACCTTCGGCCACACGACTAATGCCGCTCACGTCACCGAATTTTGTCAGCGCCTTGTTGAATCGTTCCGCCGGTGCGCTTAGGGCGGCCAATCGCTTGTTGACAGAATCAAGCGTCTTGCTGGCGTTGTCGGTCGCCGAAATTGCGACTGCGAATCCGCTGCTGGCCACTGGGTTATCCTCGCATCATGTCGGCGGCGTCGCGCCAGGCGGCAACGTGTCGGTGGAAGGCGGCGCGGGGTCCTGCGAGTTCGCCACCGCGTCAACGACTTCGCGGTCCCACAAGAGCAACGGCCCAGGCTGTACCGAGAACGCATCGGGCGGCATCAGCACCAGGTCAGCATGAGTGCCACTGTGGTCCTTGCGGAACACCACGCCGCCGATGATCCACTCGGCATTGACCAGCTTGTGTGCCGGCATGTCGATCTTCGCCAAGCGGTTCGGCTGCCACAACGTGCCGGCACTGTCTCGCCAGGAATCGCACGTCAGATTGATCGCTTGCGACCGGCCGATGCGGCGGGCCTTTTCCCAGTCGGCGCGCTGCTGGCCGAGGTTTTCGCCCGGCTCGATTTGCTCCGAGACTATGATGCGCAGGCGATCCCGCGGCATTGTCGTGTCTTCCGCGTGGGCCTGATTGTTAGACAGGGGGGATATCTCGCCGAACTGTGTGACGGTAGTCCACACAACCAAATAGCGACTGAAACGCTGGTCGATCGAAAGCGTCGAGTTGGCACTTTCAACATTACCCGGCATCTGAAAGCCGGACGCCATCTTCTTGGTGCCGACACGATCCAGCACCAGCGCGCCGGTCTCGTCCTCGTACAGCAGGAATTGCGCGTATCTGGCGACTTTTTCCAAAACTTCGTAAGCTGATTCACCGAGGAAGAATTGCATCGCATGAAGGGGCTTGCCCGTGTCGGCTACCTCGCTGCGCACCGCGATGCCGGCGTTCGCGCAGAGCTTTTGCGCAAGATCGAGCATGTTCGCGGCCTTGATCGTTCCACCAAGCACCGGCGGCTTAGTCGGATCGATCGAGCAATCATACAAATCCTGGCAGAGTCCGCGCCCGCTAATCACCACATCATGCTGATTCGGGCCGGTCTGGACTGCGTAACGATCGACGTAGCCGGTGATCACCAAGTCGGAACCGATGTAGACTCGGCACGGCTCGCCGGCCTGGCCGCCGGGCAGCACGATTGCGCGGGCCGCGTCGTACGGGAACTGATCGGCGCAGGTGAACTGGAACGCATTCGGGAAAGACTCGGCGGAACGGGAAATGCTGACCGTTTTCCAACCGACAATCTTGCGGTCTGCGATCTGGATCGAAACCTCGTTGGCACCCGACGAGAGATCGTCGGATCCGAATTCTGGCATCATACCATCTCCGACCGGGTTATCAGCGTGACGATCCTGTCCGCGAGTTGGTCAACCGCCAGAGCCGCAGTGCCGGACCGCACTTTGATCAGGTTCGTGCCGCGCCAGTTCGTCGGGGTGATCTGGATCAGCGTCGCCGCAGCCACGGTGAAGGACACCGCAGCGCCCGTCGTGTCCACCAGCTCCTGCCAGGTCGTGCCGTCGAAACTCGCCTGGAAGGTTAGCGCGGCTGCGGTCCATGTCCCCGGCATGGAAATCCCGACAAGCGTCTTTGCCCCCAAGGGCACAGCAGCCGACAACGACGTGCCGGAAGCGATGGCCACTGGGACGGTGTCAATGCCGATCAGGAACATGCGGTCACCACTGGACCATGCGCCCCACCGCATCGTATGCAGCAGCCCGGTCGCGGCGCATCAGCTCGGCCTGTTCCGCGTGCGCGGCGTTGATGGCGGCGTAGTCCAGCTCTACGGCCGGCGCGCGGACGATGCCAGCACCGGCCAGCCGCGCCTTGCGGGCGGTGGCGCGGACCAAGCGGGCGGCGGTGGTATCCGAGCCCGCGCGAAGCCCTTTGCCGATAACCCGACTGTCTCGCTGGGCTCCGATCCCCACAATGCTCCATTCCAATAATTCACATCGCAGGAACCGTGTGCCGTTCCATGGCTCGTTCTTGTTAATCGGCTCCGTCAGGGTTGGTATGAACCCAATCGAAACGTCCAGTGGGATGTCGCTCTTGATCAACCGGTAGACGCGGTCCGATGTCTCATCAGTGCCGATCGGCGGGAACTGCGCGATCGATGTGAGGTTGCCACTTTCCAGGCCGATCCAGACAGCGCGCGCAATCGGGTAGGCCGCGTCGTGATTCCAAAAAACTGTAGGACTGGCCAGAAACGGACCGAGATCGACGCCAGCCTGAACAACAATGTCACCCATGCGGTCCAAGCCCGGCGCGGAGCACACGACTTTGATCTGCCGGTCGGCGAGGCCAACATTTGGGCCGCCGACGCTTCGCAACGTTGTGGTACTGAAAAGGCCAATGCGTCGATCATGTGATGCCATCAGTTACGCCCCACGATTGGAGAGAGCAGCCGGCCGGCCGCCAGATGGAGCCACCCAAACACCGGCGGCCGGCCTACGATGCAGGGCGGGAGGAACGCCGGCATCGTGTTCATTCCGCCGCCTCGGTCAGTTCCTTCACCGACTCTGGCAGCGGTGCAATCTCGTCGAGCTGTTCAAGAGCCTCCGTTAAATCTGCGATTTTCCGATGCGCCTCCTTCGCCAACTCGCGGGCCTGCGCAACACGTCCGTCGGGGCGACCCAGATCGGCGAAATGGCCGCGGTAACGCCACGCCAACGCGCTGGCAAGCTGCCGCCGACCGCCCAGGCCGCCGACAATCGCGGCGACCTCGTCCCGCTCTGCCTTGGCAGCATCGGCAGCTTCGGTCGCTTGGCGCAGCTCGTCGGTCGCGGCGGCGAGCTGCTGCTGCGCCGCATCGAGTTCCGCGGCAATTTCGCCGCGCCAAGTCGCGAAGATTTCCATGTTAGTTCCCATCAGAGGATTCCCAACTTTTCGAGCGTGCGCCGCCATGTCGAGATTTCGGAGCCATATTCTGACTCGGCGCCCAACATCAAAGGACTGCGCACGTTCGGCATCGACAACACAGTGGAGCAACTGCGAATCCCGGCATTATTGATTGCGAAACGCATCGCCTGGACGCGGGCAGTGGCGCGCGCGAGTTCTTGCGCGGACCGATACATTTCGAGTTGCAGCGCATCCCACGCCGGCTTGATCTGCGTCGCGTATCGGACCGTCAGTTCTTGCGCGATCGCATCTACGATTTCAGTCTGCGCCTGGATCGCGGCGCCGATCACATCTGCCTGCCGGTCGAGGGCCTGCATCTGCGTCGCGTGGTCGGGCGGCGCTGGCGTGACGGCGGCGCCGGACATGATGGCCACGCCGGCCGCAACGGCCTTCGGCACGGTGCCGGCTGCGGCAATAGGGGCGGCGACTGACGCCAGCGGCGGCAGCGCCTGCAACTGCGCAAGGCGCAGCCTTAGTTGCGCGTCGGTGGTGCTGCGCGGATCGACGGGCTTGCCGGCAAGCTCGCGCAGGAGAATCAGCCTGATCTTTTCGTGTTGCAGTCGGTCAAGCCGGAGGCGAAACGCGGTCAGCAGCTCGTCCGCCTTCGCGTACTCGGAGTCATCTGCCAGCCGCGGAATTTCAACGGCGGCCGGGTCGCTGCTCGTCGCGGTGCTTCTGGTCATTCGCAGTAATCCAGCCATCGGTGATTCTCCTGCTTCGTCGAATATCGGGACACCGTTGGGTAATCGCCACAATCATTTTAACCCAATGCGCTTCCGTATTGTTTCTTCGCACGGCATGCCGCCAAGCAACGCCACGTCGTACAACAGCCCGTTCCTGCCGTCGGGTCGGAACCGCGCGGCATAGTGTTTCGGGAACTGGCGGGACTCGTACTCATGCCCGGCGGCTCCCAGCGCATGCGCCAGCGCCCGGCCGGTCAACGCGGGGAAATAACGGTCAGCGAGTTCGCGCAGGGCTTTGTCCCGCTCGCGCTGGACGAGCGCGGAATGCCAGCCACCGGCCAACCCGAGCGCCCGCGCAAAGTCGCCCCCCCTGGCCATCCATTCGTCGAGCGCCCGTGCCACCGCCAGCACGGCTGCGTCGCCGTGCAGCAATAACAGATCGCGGGCAGCGCGCACCGCGACAATCGGATCGGGGATGGCTCCGTCCATCAGTCCGCCGCGCCGTCTACCAGCAACGGCACCGGCGCATAATCGGCGGCCTTCAGCCGCGCCGCCTCGCCGGAGCGAAACAGGCCGTGCCGGCGGAGGTAAGCCGCCTCCGATTCGAACATCGGCGGGTCGGAAGGATCGGGCGCCAGGCCCGCGAAGTCGCCGTCGGCGTACTTGCTCGCGATAAGCCTGCCATGCACGTCAAGGGCGCGACCGTTGTAGTACTCGGCGGCAAATTTGCTGATCCATCTGGCTGGTATCCCGAATGGAAGGTCGGGGACGGTGTTCAGCACCTCATGCTCAGGCGTGCCAGCACCGCCCAGGCGTTGACGGGGGTCCGGGTGCCGATCGGCGTCCCTCACTTCATAGCGGCCCCAGCGCTCGCCCAGCGCGGCGCGTGGAGCCTCCCAGCGCCACCAGCACGATGGCCGTGTGCCGGGGTGCACCACTGCCCAGCGCGCAAGTATGTCCTCACCATGCTGCGACCAAAGCTCTTGTAGCGGCCCGCCCGACAGGGCGAATCGCTCCCACCCGTCCGAGGCGTCCAGGTCGGGCGGCGCGCCGTCGGTGAGCATCGCCCAGGCGGTTTCGGATACTTCGGGCGCCAGGGCGCGTTGTCGGCGGGCACGGGTCATTTCGATTCTCCTACATCAAGGTTGAGTTGCCGCATCGCGGCCAGGAACGCCGAGCGCGCATCGCGCTCCGCCATCAGCAACGGGTGCGGTTTGAGCTGCTGGAACCGGTCCAGCATCGACTCGCCGTCGCGGTCCACGGCTTCACGGCAGCGGCGACCGCGCTGGCGCGCTTCCATTGCGGCGGCGAGCAGCGCCAGCGACGCGGCGTCGTCAAAGCGGAACTGTGCCACCAGGTCGCGCCACAACGCTCGCTCCGACGGTTCCAGGTGTTTTGGTGGTGCCGCGGCGCGGGCTTGGCGGGGGCGAACGGGCTTCATGGTGTCTCCGAATTTTTCAAAGGCGCGGTGTTGCGCAAGAAAATTTGAGGTGCGTGCGGTCGCGGAACCGAAACTGGTTTTGGACTGACACCCGTTACACCCTCCGGTTGTGCCGCAGCAGGTCCGCAGGTCTCGCGCCGATAGCATCGTGGCATGCGTGTGGTATGGGCGGTGCGCGCTGAGGCGCACCCCCACCACCCGCGCGACCATGGTCCGACATACGTATGCAATGCGTAGGTCTCCCGTTCCCGTATGTCTCTGGCCTTGGCCTAGGGGTCCCGAGACATACGGGCGTAGGTCCCCCGTAGGTCTACCCGTAGGTCTCAGGTCACTCTGCTGGTGCATCGGCGACCCTGATTTCTGCCAGGATTTCGGCGGCTTTCAGCTCGTCCAGCGTCACCCGACCGACCGTGTTCTTACTCGCGCTATGGTAGTAACTGTCTTTGACCAGGACGCCACTTTCGATCCAGGCAGCAACGATCTTCCCGGCTTCGCGCTCGGATCGGCCGCCGATTTCCATCAGCGGATTGCCGGCCCAGGGTGTGTGCTTGGCCTGCCGGTTCGGTCCATAAATGGACTGCCGCAATGCGGCGAAGATGGCGGGCAGTGTAGCGGCGTCCATGCCCTCGAACAGCGGACGCGGCTGCCAGGTGGTGGCCACCCCTACATCATCGCCATCCGGGTAGTCGCCATCGCCGTTGTTCAGCGGCACGCCGATCAGCTTGAACCACGTCGCCTTCTCGGGCGGCGGTGCGTAGTTCTCTTTGCTCCCGGCAATGCGGATGTAGCGCCATGCATCTGTGATGTTCATCGTCGCCGCCACGTCGGGCGGCATGCGCGCGAGGATGCGGCAACTGCGAAAGGTGGCGCGTAGGCTGGTGGCGCCCATCAGATCGTCGGGGTTGCCGGCGGCGCCCTTGCGCAGATGGTGCAGCACCAGCGCGGCGGCCCGGCTTTCGTGCGCGATCCGGGATATCTCCCCGGCCACCTTCGCGACCATGACATTATTGTTGCCGTCGTCGAGACCGTGCGCATGGTTGAACGGATCGACGATCAGCAGAGCGGCCTTGATCGCTGCCAGTTGTTTGATGATCTCCGCACTATCTGGGAACGTCGTGTTGCCGTCGGTGACGGTGGCGAAGGACACGCGCCCGCCGGGCTTCCGCAGAAAACGGATGCTCCGCAGCACGGTCTCATAGTCCAGCTCGTAGTGCAGACACGCAGCGGCGATGCGGCGGTGCCACTCGTCTTCGTCATCCTCATAGGTGACGATCACCACCGGCCCGGTGCGCCAGACACGCTCGCCGAGCAACGGTTTGCCCGTGATCACCGCCAGCGCCATCACCACGGCGATTGCGCCCTTGCCTCCGCCGTCAACCGCACCGATCACCGCGGCACTGCCGAACAGCAGGAAGTGGCCGTAGGCCCATCGGCGAGGCGGTATCTTCGTGGCACCGACAGGATCGAGCGGGACGCATTCGAGGGGGCCGGCATGCGGCGGCGTGGCTGACGGTGGCGCGAGATTGCCGCTCTTGTCCGCCTTCGCCGGCCGCCAACGTGGATCGTCCGGGGCAAGGTTCTGCCAGTCGGGGTTTGCCGCTACCCATGCCGCATCCGGCGGCTCGATGGGAAAGCGCTCGGCGGCGCTGGCGTCCATCAGGTTGCCCCCAGTGGGGAAAGCGCGCCTTTGGCCAGCCCCCAGTCGATCGTGCCCTTGGCGTTCGTGCGGTCCACCCGCTCGCCGCCGGCTTGCAGGATAGCGTCCAGCAGCAGATCGGCGGCGGTGGCGCGGGACATGCCCGCGGCGTCCAGCAGGCCGCCGAGCGTGCAAGAGGCCGCCCGTAGCGACTTGTGGCGTCTGCCATCGGGCGCGCCCGCCAGCTTACGTAGGGTCCCGGATATGATGCGCTGCGCGCTGCTGCCGTCGCTGGTGAATGGCCTGGCCGAGCGCGTGATCGGCTCTGGTTCCGGCTTGTAGAACAGCGACTCCAGCAGCCAGCCCGGCCACTCGGCAACGGAGCTGTGATCGGTGCAGAGGTAGCCGGCAGAGAACCACAGAACGATGTAACCACCGCTGCCTCGGGTATCGATGCCCTTGCCGATCTGGCTTTCGGTGTTGTGCACGCCCTCGGCATGGCGGAACAGCAGATGGAATCCACCTGATCGCGTCTGATAAGTCCGCGTCGGCGGGATTTTGCTTTGTGCTGCGATCATCCACGCCCTGGCCGCGGCGTGCTTCACATCCACGTCGAGAACATCGAAGCCGGACCGTTCGCCGGTTGCCACGCCGATCAACACGGCGTTGCGGTGGGAGAACATGCGGGCGATCAGCGCAGGATCCGTTGTCGCGTCCAGGCAGCCACGGCCGCCGTCCGCTTTGCCGATGGCTGGCGCCTTGTTTTCCGCGCAGGGGAACACCTGCCAGCCGGCGTTGCGCGCGACGTTCTGCGCAATCTGCACCACATCGGCGGTCATCCCCGCCCGCCCCGCCGCATCATGGCGGCGTCCACGTACGAGATTTTCCCATCGGCCGTGATGATCGTTGCGCCCGAAACCGTATTGTCCGCCTCAACCATTGCGGAAACGATGCGCAGCAAGTCGGCGCGGTTGAGTGCCACGATCACCGAATCGTCTGGTATGCGGCGGCGTGCCGATTCCGCCGCTCGGCGTTGTGCGCGGTTCATGGTGCCACCTCGCGCCGCACATGGCGCAGAACCACCCAGCAAATGGCCCAGGAAAGGAGCCCCCGCGCAACCGCGCGCAAAAGCTGGTCCCGCAGCTTATCGAGGTCAGTGGGCAGATTGTGCATGCTCGCGTCCTTGCAGAACGCGGCGCTTGCAGGTTTAGCTCAGGGGTGATAGATCATCCACATCCGCTGATCCGCCGCCTTACTGAGCACCCCCTGCACGTCGCCGCGTGCGGGGGTTTTGCTATGCGGCGGCCTTCGTCATGTGCTCAGCCTGCCACTGGCGCAGATCGCCAAGCCGCCAGTAGTTTCGCGAGTTCATCTTGACCGGCCGCGGAAACTGCACCCGCGGGTCGCGCATCCATCGCCAGATGCACATATTCGAGCGGTCGCCGACGCGAGCGCGGACTTGCGCGCTGGTCAGCAGGGTGTCGTCATCGGCCGGCTGTACTGGCTTGGGCCGCGGCCTCTCGATCGTCTGATCGGTCTGCATATCGCCTCCGTGCTAACCCGTTGCGTCGGGTGACGGAGGTTCAGCTAGGGCATATCTGCCGCCGCGTCCTGTCCAATCGAATTGACCCGGTTACACGGCGGGATTCAGACTCGGGTGATCTTGCCGTTGGATATCCCCCACGCGGGGAGCTGCAATGCGGCCGGAATAGACCACATCCTCTCGGCCGGTAGGAGCTGGCCATCGTCGTGTTGCGAACGATGTTCCTCTCCCGAAATTCTGATCAACTCGGCAATGGCAAGAATATCTGCAAGATCATCTCCGCAAAGCAGGCCAAGTGAAAGGGGATGATTTTCGTGAGCAAGCCAAAGATGAGATACTGTCTGATATTCTGCCCATACTTCCCGTAATGTGTTGCGCGATATTCCCTTTACCTTGTTTTTTCCCCCCTGATTATAGATTTCCGTATAGGCACCCTCCAGCGACGCTCGACGTTCACCGGCGCCCGCCGCTGCGAGGATGATCCCGAGGATTATGCCTGCCATCCTCCCCTTACTGTACCGCCCCTGGGTGGAATAGGCGGCCCTTGCGTCCCGCTGCAACTCGAATGGCGCGGCATCAGTCGCCTGCCAAAAGAGACGCTTCGCGGCCTCCGAGGCAACGCCGTCGGTTCGGCGCCACTCAAGAGCACCCGCAGCGCGCATCCCGGCAACAATCTGCCGATGTCTCTCCGCCGATGCCGCGGGTTGAAGCATGACCGCTATCACGTATGCGTGGGTCCACGGCGCGTGCAAATCTGCAATGTCGAGCTTGGGCATCACCCTGCCGCCTGCCGCAGCGGCACCACGTTCGCGCTCAGCGGCGCAGTCAGGTTCCCGAGATACTGTGCCCACATCTCCAGCGCGTTCCGCTTTTCCGTCAGGTACGCGTGCCGGTCATAGATGCCGGTCACGCTCCGATCCGCATGGTTCAGCACCTTGCCGATGATGAGCCGCGACACGCCAAGGCGGCCCATCTCGGTTGCGGCGGTGCGGCGCAGATCGTGGATCACCCAAGGCACCAGCGCCGCGCCGTCGCGTGCCTTGGCGATCGTCTGGTCGAGTCGCGGCTTGGCCTTGGAGAAACCGGAGATCGGAACATCGCCCGCCGTGGTGAACACGTACGGGCTGGCCCTGATCACGCGGTCAACGGTGACGGCCTTCCGCGGCAACCCTCTCAGGATTTCAACCGCCAACGGCGCCAACGGCACGACATGGCTGCGGCCCGCCTTCGTCGCCTCCGCTGGCAGGGTCCAGGTCCGCTCGTCCAGGTCCAGATCGGCCCAGCGCATCCGGGCCACTTCATCGCGGCGCTGGCCGGTGATCAGTGCGAGCCGGAAGAACGGACCGAACGGGTAGCCGAGTGCGCCAGCAACGTCCCACACCGCGCGGATTTCCTCGGCGGTAAGGGTCCGCTCGCGTCGCGTTTCCTCGCCCGGCCGCTCCACCAGCGCCACGGGCGTTGAGTCGATGATGCCCCGGCGCAGCGCGAAGTTGAACAGCGCCCGGATCGCGGCCAGGGTCCGGTTGGCCGAGATCGGGCCGCCGGGTGCCTTCCGGCGCTTGCCGTCATCACCCTTCACCACGCTGCCGCGGTCCATCACCGCGTCCAGCAACTCGATCACGTCGCGGCGCGTGATGCCCTTGATGTCGCGGCTGCCCCACCGGGTCAGGACGTGGTTGCGGAAATTCCGGCGCGTCTCTTCGATGTAGCGAGGCGCGCGGTGTTTCAGTTCAAGGCCGCGCTTGATGAATAGTTCTACCACGTTGGCGATGGTGTCCGGGGCGCGGGCGGCCTGTTCCTTGGCTTCCGCCTTCGCTGCGCCGGGGTCTGTCCCAGCCTGAAGCTGCCGCCTCGCTTTGGTGGCCGCTTCCCGAGCATCCGCGAGGCCAAGAGCGGGGTACCCCGGCTCGAACGTCAGGCGGCGCTGCTTCCCACCCCACCTGTAGAATAGGGTCCAGGTCCGCCGCTCGGGCCGCTGGTCAACCGCGCCGGTGACCCGCAAGGCCAGCCCCGGATACGCCGCGTCGAAATAGTCCACCCGGCCGCCCGGCGGCGCCTTCAGCCGTTGAACCGCGGCGTCGGTCAGCTTGACGGTCGGCATCTGGTGATCCCCCTGGGTAACACTCGGGTAACACCGTAGGCCCGTTATGGCATGTTACCCACAGTTCATAACATGGCGTAACGCAGGAGGACGTGCAAGGGATTTCCGCGAGATTCACCCCGCGGGATGCGCAGATTTGTTAGGCCCGGTTATTGGCTGATTCCAGACTACGGATCTGGGGGTTGGGAGTTCGAGTCTCTCCGGGCGCGCCACATTTCCCGAAAACTGCCGCCACAGCGCTCGACACCCTTGGCGGCCGCCGGGCTTCTTGACAGGATGCGGCGAGGCCAATCACTTCAGCCAAAGGAGCCGCCGGTGCCAGGTAACAGGACAGAGCGTGGAACGATCATCGCGCCGACCAGGCGCAGCGTGCTGGCCGCGGCAGGGGCCGCCGCGGCGCTGCCACTGCTTGGCCGCCGGGCGCGCGCGGCCGGCGAGCCGATCGCCATCGGCTGGGTGGGACCGCTGTCGCCGCCGGGCGGCTACGCCGAGGGCACCAACATGAAGAACGCCGCCGTGATCGCCGCGGCGGAAATCAACGCCCAGGGCGGACTGCTCGGCCGGCCGGTTGAGATCACCTATGCCGATACACGCGGCATGCCGGCGGAAGGCCGCACCGCGGCCGAACGTCTGGTTCAGCAGAACAAGGTCGTCGCCGTGTTCGGCGAGTTCCACAGCCCCGTCGCACTGGCGGGAATGGAGGTCTACCACAAATACGGCACGCCCTTCATGGCGTGCGACGTGTGGTCCGATCAGATCACGGCGAAGGGCTACCCGGAGGTGTTCCGCAACGCACCGGCCGTGTCGCTGATCGACGTGACCATCGGCCAATGGATCGCCGCCGCCGGGTTCAAGAACGTGGCAATCATCGCCGAAAAGAACGACGTCGGCCTGGCCGCCCGCACGCTGGTCGCACAGGAGCTGACCAAGGCGAACATCAAGTTCACCGCGGTGGACGCCGACCCCAACCTGACCGACTTCACTGCGCAGATCCTGCGCTTCAAGAGCACATCGCCGCCATACGACTTCTTCCTCAGCATATATTCCGAGGCGGGTGCCTACCCGATGATCCGCCAGGCGCACGATCTCGGTTTCGCGCCCACGGCAGACTGCGGCATCTACAATTCCGGTGGTCAGGCGGTCGATCCGACGTTCTGGGAGAATGTCGGCGAGGCCGGCAAGTATCTGGTCACCGAGAATGTCGGCCTGCCGAAGGCGTCGTGGAACGACAAGACCAAGGCGTTCGTCGCGGCATACAAGCAGAAGCACAACGCCGATCCGTCGGGTGCGGTGATGGAAAGCTACGACGGCGCCTGGCTGCTATTCGATGCGATCAGGACATCGGGCAGCACCGAGGCAAAGGCGATCATCAACGCGCTGGAGAACACCAAGTATGTCGGTGCTCGCGGCAAGTACTCGTTCTCCACCAGCCATGAGCCGGCCTGGCACTACCACCAGTTCCTGGAAGCGCCGCTGAGCATCCTGCAATACGCCGAGGTCAAGCAGGGCCAGGCCGAAGCGCCTGTCGTCTGGCCGCGGCAATTCGCCACCGTGCCTTACCCCTACAAGAAGCCGGGGAGCTGATGCACGACCCCCACCCCGACCCTCCCCCGCTTCGCGGGAGAGGGGGTTCAAGGCGCCTCCTCTCCCGCGAAGCGGGGGAGGGTTGGGGTGGGGGTGGCGCCGCTCGATGACCGACTACCTGCTGATCCAGGCGCTCAACGGGCTGGTCATCGGCGTCATCTATGCGGTCATCGCCGCGGGGCTGACGGTGATCTTCTCGATCCTGAAGATCGTCAACTTCGCCCACGGCGAGGTCTACATGATGGGCGGCTATTTCGGCTACTTCGCCATCTCGCTCGCCGGCATCCCGCCACTGCCCGCCGTTCTGGTCGCGATGGCGCTGTCATTCGTGCTGTCGGTGCTGGTCGAGCGTACATTGCTGACACCGCTCTACAGCCCCACCATCGAACGCAAAGGCGACTACGGCATCCTTGTCACGTTCGGCATCTCGATCTTTCTCCGCAGCCTGGCGCTGATCATCTACGGCCCTTACCCGCTGCGCCCGCCGTCCTTCTGGCCTGGGGTGCTGATGGTTGGCGGGCTGATCATGACCTGGGACCGCGTGTTCGCCGGTGGCGCGGGCGTGGCGATGCTGATCGGCCTGGTGCTGTTCATGAACCGCACCGCCTGGGGCGAGGCGCTGAACGCGGTCAGCCAGTCGCGTGAATCCGCCGCCATCGTCGGCATCAACGACCAGCGCTTCTACATGTTGGCGTTCGGCCTCGGCGGCGCGCTGGCGGGTGGCGCCGGTGCGCTGGTGGGACCGATCTACTCGCTGTCGCCGTCGATGGGGCTGTTGCCCGACACACAGGCCTTCGCCATCGTCATCCTCGGCGGCATGGGCTCGGTGGCCGGCTCGATCCTCGCGGGGCTGATGATCGGTGTCTCGGAGTCCATGTTCGTGGCACTGTTCCCCGATCCGAGCCGCAGCCTCACCTACGCCCAGGCATTCAGCCTGCTCGTGCTGATGCTGGTGCTGCTGATCCGGCCCACCGGCCTGTTCGGCCGCGCGCATGTCGCGATGGAGTAGCTTGTGCGGGCACTGACGGTTGCCGCATGGCTCGCCGTGGCTGTGCTCGCGCTGGCGTTTCCGTTCCTGGTGAACGCCTACTGGCTGTCGGTCGGCGTGCTGGCGATGTTCTATGCCATCGTTGCCGCGAGCTGGGCGCTGCTCGCCGGCTATGCCGGACAGTTCTCCTTCGGCCACATGGCCTTCGTCTCGCTTGGCGCCTACACCTCCGGCCTGCTGGTGAAGTGGTTCGACATCCCGATCCCGCTTGGCATGGCCGGCGGCGTTCTGATGTGCGCCGTCGTCGGCAGCGGTATCGGCTTCATCTGCCTGCGCATGCGCGGCCCCTATCTCGCGCTGTTCACCGTGGCGTTCTCCGAAGTGCTGCGCATCGTCATCGTCTCGGAGACCGAGGTGACCGGCGGCTCCGGCGGCCTCGAGGTCACGCCGCTGTTCCATATCCGGACCGACACGCCGTACTACTATCTTGGACTGGCGCTGCTGGTCGCGTCACTGGCGATCATGCAGTTCCTGGTGACGTCACGTTGGGGACTGTTCTTCCGTGCGATCCGCGAGAACGAGGACGCGGCGGCTGCGTCAGGGGTGAAGGTGGTGCGGTTCCGCATCCTCGCCTTCGCCATCACCTCGAGCTTCGCCGGTCTCGCCGGCGGTTTCTTCGGCCACTACATCGGCATCCTGACGCCCGACATCGGCTCGGTCGACCAGATGGGGCTGGTGGTCGCCATGGCGGTGATTGGCGGCGCCGAAAGCATCGTTGCCGCTATGATCGGCGCGCTCGGGCTGGAATTCCTGGTAGAGGCGCTGCGCAGCTACGGCCAGTGGCGGCTTGTGTTGTTCGGCGCGCTGCTGCTGCTGACCATACGCTTCGCGCGCAACGGGCTGCTGCCATTGGCCTGGCAGCAGATGATGCGGCTCGATTTCCGCCGCCGGCCGCGATCCGTCGAGCGGGAGGTGGGTTAGGTCATGCGGTCATTGGCGCTGCACGCGCGGGACTGCGAAGAAAATTCACCGCAGAGACGCAGAGAACACAGAGGACTGACGAATACGCTTCGCGCGAAGCGCATCATGGCCTGTCTCAGCGTTCTCTGCGTCTCTGCGGTGAATTTTCCTTGCGGCCCGATGGGCTGGCACTAGCCATGCAAGGATCCCCGCCACTGATCGAAGCGCGCGAGCTGACCAAGCGCTTCGGCGGCATCGTCGCGGTGAACAACCTGAACTTCGCTGTACAGCAAGGCGAGCTCGTCGGGCTGATCGGCCCGAACGGCTCTGGCAAGACCACCATGATCAACCTGCTCACCGGCCATCTGACGCCGGCCAGCGGTCACATCTTCCTGCGCGGCCGGCGTGCGGACGGCCTCGCACCGAGCGAATTCGCGACACTGCGTGTCGGCCGCACCTTCCAGATCACCCAACTGTTCAGCCGCATGACCGTGCTGGAGAACATGCTGGTGCCAGGTCTCGCGCGGCCGCATTCGCACAAGGCAGCAGCGACCCGCGTGGCGCGCCAGCATCTCGAATTCCTTGGCCTCGCCGCACTCGAAACACTGCAGGCGAAGAACCTGTCGGGTGGCCAGCAGAAACTGCTGGAGCTTGGCCGCGCGTTGATGCTGGACCCGGAGATCCTGTTCCTCGATGAACCGTTCGCCGGCGTGAACCCGTTTCTGCGCGACGAGATTATCGTGCTGGTGCGGAAGCTGCACGGGGATGGCCGCACATTTGTCATCGTGGACCACGACATAGAAGCGTTGCAGCGCCTGGTGCACCGCATGGTGGTGATGTCGCGCGGCGAGAAGATTGCCGACGGCACGGTGGCCGAGGTGCGCGAGAACCAGGAGGTGTTGCGGGCCTATGCCGGTGTCTGATCCCGCACCCGTGCTGACCGTGCGCAATCTGGTGGCGGGCTATCTGCCGGGCATCAACATCCTGAACGGCATGTCAGTCGACGTGATGCGTGGCCAGGTGCGCTGCGTGCTCGGACCGAACGGCACCGGCAAGTCGACGCTGCTGAAGGTGCTGTTCGGTTTCCTTCCGGCACAGCAGGGCGAGATGCATCTAGGGCCGACATCGCTGAAGGGTGTGGCCTCGCACGACATGAGCAGATACGGCATCACCTACCTGCCGCAGCGGCCGAGCGTGTTTCCGTTCCTGTCGGTCGAGGTGAATCTGCGCCTTGGCACCTGGCGGTTCCGGCGCAACCGCGCGCTGGTACGCGAACGGATCGAGCGGGCCTTCGCGCAGTTTCCGATTTTGCAGGAGCGCCGGCGTCAGGCTGCCGGCACGCTGTCCGGCGGCCAGCAGCGCCAGCTCGAGATCGCGCGCGCGCTGATGACGGATCCCACGGTGATGCTGATCGACGAACCCACCGCCAGCATCGAGCCGCGCATCGCTGCACAGATCTATGCGCTGATTGCCGGCCTGGCGCGTGACGGAAGGGCGATCCTGCTGGTGGACCAGAACATCAAGGGCGCGCTGGGCATTGCTGACTATGTCTATGTCATGCGCACCGGCACGCTGTTCGCCGAAGGCCCGCGCGATGAATTCAGCGACGATGTGGAGACGCTGGTCAGCCGTTGGCTATACACGACCTGACAATTGACGGCCGGTTCGGCGGGCCACCATCATGGCTGGCAGGAACCAGGGAGAAGCCGCATGCCGGACATTTGGGCCACGAAGCGCATGGTGCTGCTGGCGACGGTCGGGGTTCTCGCCTGGGCCGGCGCGGCCCAGGCGGAAAAGTTCCAGTGCGGCCGGACGGGTGGCGACTTCACCTATGGGCTCGAGGCGAATGTCGCCGGGCTGGACATGCAGGCAAACGCCGCCGCCTCGGTGCGCGACATCGCGATGAACACCTACGAGACGCTGGTCACGCGCGACGAGAACATGAAGCCGTTGCTGCAGCTCGCCCAGTCGGTGGAAGCAAGCCCGGACAACAAGGTGTTCACCTTCAAGCTGCGCCAGGGCGTGCACTTCCACAACGGCAAGCTGTTCACCGCGGCGGATGCGCGTGCCTCGTTCGAGCGGTATGGCCGTGTCGGCATCGATCGTTCCATTCTGTCACCGGTGGATCATTACGATACGCCCGATCCGAACACCTTCGTCATTGCGATGAAGGATGCGCGGCCGGGCTTCATCGAGGCGATGTCGTCGATCACCGTGCCGATCATCATCATCCCCGAGGAGAACAAGGACGCGCCGCCGCAACAGCTTCCCTCGATGGGGACGGGGCCCTGGCAGCTCGATCAGTTCGTCGCCGATGCGTACGTGAAGCTGAAGCGCTTTGAGGGCTACACGCCGGATACGCGGTACGACGATCTGTCGGGTTTCGGCGGCTACAAGGTTGTGTGCCTGAACACGGTGACGTTCCGCATGGTGCCGGAGCCGGGCGCGCGCGTCGCCGGGCTGGAGACTGGCGAGCTGCAGGGCGTGCAGGATGTTCCTACGATTGCGCAGAAGCGGATCAAGGCGAACAAGGACATCCGCCTGCTGAAGCTGGAGAATTTCTGGCTGAACGTCACCTATCCCAACTGGTCGGCGCCGCCCACCAACAATTTGAAGTTCCGCCAGGCAGTGGAGGCCGCGCTTGATTTCGACGAGGTGATGGAGGCGGCCAGCGACGGCGATTTCAAGCACAATCCGTCGTTCCAGTATCCCGGCACCAACTACTACACGGAGGTCGGCAAGGAGCTGCTGGATCAGCACAATGCGGAGAAGGCGAAGCAGCTCCTGAAGGAGGCCGGGTACAAGGGCGAGAAGGTCGTGCTGCTGACCAACAAGGACTATCCGAGCCTCTACAACACGGGGCTCGTCGTATCGCAGCAGTTGAAAGGCGTCGGGATCAATGCCGAACTGCTGGTGCTCGACTGGCCGACCGCCTTGCAGAAGGCGATGAACGGAACGCCGGACTGGAACTTCTTCTTCACTGGCTGGATTACCTACGTTGCGGTTGGCGGCGTGCAGACCCTGCGGCCGATGGCGGAGCCCAATCCCGTCTACACGCCGCCCGGGGGCAAGACCGACCCGGAGTTCATGAAGGCATTCGATGAAGTGGCGAACGGGCCGACCCTGGAGGCACGCCAGGCGGGTTTCGCGCGCGCGCAGAAGATCGCGCTGGAGGATGTGATGGTGATCCCGATGGGCGTGATGCCGAAAGTGCAGGCGGTGCGCGCCAATGTCGAGCACTACGTGCCATTCTACAATCCGCGCATGTACAATGTCTGGCTGAAGAACTGATAGCAACGGTCCTGCGCAATGAACGCTCTGGTCTCTTTCTCACGTCATGGCGGGCGAAGGCCCGCCATCCACGTCTTTCTTTGTAGCGCGCAAGACGTGGGTGGCCGGGCCGAGCCCGGCCATGACGATTGAAGTGCGCCGCTGAACGACTCAGTCCGTTGAGCCGTTGGTGGACGCCGCGGATCATACTGGCCGCCGCTGGCGTGATGATGTCGTTCAGGTTGCGCCAGCCATCCAGTCCCGCCACATTGCGGCTGGAGCCAGTGTCATGAACGTCGCATTGCGCCAACCGATGAGCCTCGCCGAGTTCCTCGCCTGGGAGGAACAGCAGGAGCTGCGTTACGAATTCGACGGGTTCCAGACCTATGCCAAGGTTGGCGGGACCGTGGCGCATTCGATCGTTCAGGCGAACCTGGTGACCGCATTGACGATTCGCTTGCGCGGCAAGCCTTGCCAAGCATTTGGCAGCATGCTGAAGATCGAGGTGGCGGGCAGTATTCGCTATCCGGACGCCTTCGTCGCATGAACGCCTGGTGCGGGGAACCAGACTGTGGTCCGCGACCCTGTAGTCGTCTTCGAGATGCTGTCGGCCAGCACCGCACGAGTCGATCATGTGACGAAGAATGCTGAGTACCGTGCAACCGCTTCGATCCAGCGTTACGTCACGCTGGAGCAGGACAGTCAGGCTGCGACAGTGTTCGCGCGTGAAGGCGAACGATGGGTCGGCTCGCTGCTGACCGGCGATGTTGTGTTGTCGATGCCGGAGATCGGCATCGAGGTGCCGCTCACAGAACTTTATGATGGTCTTGATCTGACCCAATCGACGGATGAGGCAAGCGCGTGAGCAGCCAGTCACAGTCCCGCGCCGCCTGGACGGGGGCAAGCATCGACTACCGAACCGACGGCCTGCACACGCTCGCCGCCCACGAGGTCGAAGAGATCGACGCGGCACTCGCCCATCTGCGCGGCCTCGGCGATCTCGACTTCCCTGCCATCACGCCCGAGACCTTCCCGCTGCCTACCCTCGGTGGCTTCTTCCGCAACCTCCGCCACCAACTGCGGTTCGGCCACGGCTTTCTGCTGCTGCGGGGCCTGCCGCGCGAGCGCTATTCGACGGACGACATGGCGCGCATCTATTTCGGCCTCGGCGCCCATATCGGCGCGCCGCTGCCGCAATCCTGGCAAGGCGAACTGCTCGGCCACGTGATCGACGTGAGCGACATCGAGCCCGGTGCGCGCGGCTACCACGCCGGCGGCGCGCAGCGCTTCCACACCGATTCCTGCGATGTCGTCTCGCTGATGTGCCTCCGCGAAGCGAAGTCCGGCGGCGCCAGCCGCATCTGCAGCGCGATCGCGGTGCACCAACGCCTGGCGCGCGAGCGCCCCGACCTGCTCCATGTGCTGTACGACGGCTTCATCTTTCGCCGCCGCGAGGTGGACGCCGAGCATGGCAGCGGCGTCCTGGTCCGCCGCATCTCGGTATTCGCCAGCACCGAGGACGAGATCTCCGTCTTCCTCTCCGGCGACTACCCGAACCGCGCGGTCGCGGCCGGCGACACCGTGATGACACCGGCCCAGCGCGAGGCGCTCGACGAGGTGCAGCGCATCGCCGCCTCGCCAGACACCTATCTCGACATGAGCATCGGCGAGGGCGACATCCAGTTCCTCAACAACCGCCTGCTGCTGCACGGCCGCACCGGCTACGAGGACCATCTCGAGATGGCCCGCCGCCGGCACCTGCTGCGGCTCTGGCTCAAAATTCCCGACTGGCCCGCGATACCGGAAGGCCAGGCTATGCACACGGCGGAGGACCACCCGCTATGGTTGCGTCAGCGTCAACCCTTCATGGAAGTGCCGTCACGCTACTTGGCCGAGATCACGGCGCGGCAGGCGGAACTGGCGCATTGATTGATTGCCTGGAGATAACTCCATGGCAATGATGCTGATAACCATATAAAAGACATATAAAGAGCTGCAGGACATGCTTCCTGCGCCGCGTCCAGGGTAGCGAAACGACCATCTGACCGAGCATCCATGAGCCATACCGAGGTCCGGGCCATTCGCCCGGCACAGTCAGTCGTCCGCCCTGCTGTCGCCGTGGCCAGCATGCTCCTGCTGCTGACCGTGCTTGGTATCGTCCTGTTCACCATGCTGCGCTCGCCGCTGAAGGAC
>JBGPND010000080.1:0-21304 GCA_041487355.1 Acetobacteraceae bacterium
CCCCTCCCCAACCCTCCCCCGCTTCGCGGGAGAGGGAGCATTGTCCCATCTTCTGCGCCCCCTCTCCCGCGAAGCGGGGGAGGGTTGGGGAGGGGGCTGGCACAACCCGTCATCTGGATCGGGCATCGCACGGTGGACTGCGCGCGGCATCTGCTGCCCCGGAAGGTCTGGCCGGTGCGGATTGCAGCCGGGGCGTTCGGGCCGGGTCGGCCGTTCCACGACCTGTGGCTCTCGCCCGACCATGCGCTGTATATCAACGACGTGTTGATCCCGGTGAAGCACCTGATCAACGGCAGCAGCATCGAGCAGGTGCCGATGGACGAGGTGACCTACTACCACGTCGAACTGCGCGAACACGCGGTGCTGCTCGCGGAGGGCCTGCCGGCAGAGAGCTATCTCGACACCGGCGACCGGTCGAACTTCGTCAATGGCGGCGGGCCGATCCCGCTGTATCCCGACTTCGCCTCGCGCGTCTGGGAAGCCGAGGGATGCGCGCAGCTGGTCGTCACCGGCCCCGAGCTCGATGCCGCGCGGCGCTGGGTGAATGGACTGGCGCGCTGCACCGTGCCAAGCACTCCGCTGGCCATGGGCCTGAAGCATACGCTAGTGTCGGCCGCATGATCTACATGGTCGAGATGGCTCTGCTCGATACCGAACGGCGCGCCGAATGGGACGCCTGGTACGTCGCGCATCAGCATCGCCTGCTGTCAATTCCAGGCATTCACGCGAGCCAGCGCTTCGAAACGATCCACCCAGCCGCCTCCCCCTTCGTCGCGCTGCACGAGGTGGACGGGCCGGAAGTATTCACCAGCAGCGCCTATCAGGCGAAGGCCGGGCCATCCAACACCGGCGAGTGGCAGACCAGAATGGCCAACTGGCACCGCAACGTGTTCCGCGGGCTGGACCACACGCCCGACGTGCCGATGGATGCGCGGCTCGTCGTGGTCGAGCGAGACTGCGAATCCGCTCTGCCGCGCGATGTCGACCTGCGCTGGATGGAGGCAGTCGGACTGGACCGCAGCGTGCGTCGGCGCGGGCTCGCGGTGATGCGACCGGCGCAGGCGGACCTGCTTGCCGGCACTCCCGGCATCCGCGTGCTGAAGCCGCTCGGTGCAAGGCTTACGCCTGCTTCTCCCAGCCCCGCGGACCCTGCTGCCAGTAGGTGAGCGTGTGCCCGGCGGCCTTCGCTGCCGTCCAGCGCTCGCGTGCCGCGGCAACCGCCGCCTCGTCCTTGCCGTCGAACAGATCGAACACGCGGTCGAATTCGCCAAGCCGCATGCTCTGCGCGCCATCGATCAGGAACAGGAAGCGCGCGCCGTTCGGCGGTGCATCTTCGATCGTCAGCCAGATCGGCTGCAGATCCGCATCGCCGTCGGCCGCGGTCCCGTGCGGCAGCCAGTCTGGATCGGCGCATTGCCACAGCGCCGCGTCCAGCGCCGCCACCCGTTCGGCGCTGCGACACAGCACAAGAGCACGCTGACCCGCCGCCAGCGTGCGCCCGAGGAGCTGCGGCAGCGCCTGATCCGGCCCCGTGCGTGTCAGGTGATAGAAGCCGATCTCGCTCATTCCGGAGCCTTATAGCGAGTTCAGGGTGACCGGAAACGCGCGTGCGCCTCGCCCGTCGTGATGGGTATCGCTGCGCTCAACCCATCCTACAGGCTGCGGCGTAGCCGCGTAGGATGGGTTGAGCAGAGCGAAACCCATCATTTCGGCAAGATTCCAGTTATGCTGAACGTGCTCTAGCCCTCGTAATGCTCGGCCACCAGCCGATCCAGCAGCCGAACGCCGAATGCGGTGGCCCCCTTCGGGACGCAAGGCGCGTCCTTCGTGCTCCAGGCAACGCCGGCAATGTCGAGATGTGCCCAGGGCTTCTTGTTGACAAAGCGCTGGATGAACTGCGCCGCGCTGATCGATCCCGCCGGCCGGCCGCCAATGTTCTTCATGTCCGCAATGTCAGATTTGATCAGGCTGTCGTAGGCCTCATCGAGCGGGAAACGCCACAGCTTCTCGGCCGTTGCCTGTCCCGCCGCCGACAGCTTCTGCGCCAGTCCATCGTCGTTGCTGAACATCCCGCCATACTCGTGGCCGAGCGCCACGATCATCGCACCGGTCAAGGTCGCGAGATCAACCATGAAGCGCGGATCGAATTTCTCCTGGCAGTACCACAGCACATCGGCCAGAACGAGCCGACCTTCGGCATCGGTGTTGATCACCTCGATCGTCTGGCCGGAGCAGCTCTTCACCACATCGCCTGGACGCTGCGCGTTGCCGGAGGGCATGTTCTCCACCAGCCCCACCAAACCCACCGCATCGACCTTCGCCTTGCGTCCCGCCAGCGCCGCCATCAGGCCGACCACCGTGCCGGCGCCGGCCATGTCCCACTTCATGTCCTCCATGCCGCCGGCCGGTTTGATGCTGATGCCACCGGTGTCGAAGGTGACCCCCTTGCCGACGAACGCGACCGGCTTGCCCTTGCCCTTGCGGCCGTTGCCCGAGGCGCCATGCCACTGCATCACCACCATGCGCGGCTCATTCACGCTGCCCTGTGCGACGCCGAGCAATGCGCCGAAGCCCAGCTTGGCCATCTCCTTTGGGCCAAGCACATCCACCTTCAGGCCCAATTCGCTGAGCTTCCTGCAACGGTCGGCCATCTCCGCCGGGTTCAGCACGTTGGGTGGCTCGCTGACCAGGTCGCGCGAGACGAACACCCCTTTCGCCACCCCCTGCAACGGCTCCCATGCCGACTTCGCACGAGCCGGATCGCCGGTGAACAGAGTGAGCTTGGCGAATTTCGGCTTCTCCTCTGGCTTCTCCTTGGTGCGGTACTTGTCGAACCGATAGGTTCGCAGCACCGCGCCAAGCGCCACCTCCGCGGCCTGTGCCGGCTGCAGCGCACCGGTGGCAACGCAAGCAGCCGTCTCGCGCGCGAGCGCCGCGGCGGCATGGCCTCCAGCTTCATTCAATATCTTCGGGCTCAGTTCAGCGGGCTTGCCGAGACCCACCGCCACCACGCGGGTAAGCCCCGCACCAGGCGCCAGGATGACGCAGGTCTTGCCCTTCGCGCCCTTGAACTCGGCCGCCTTGAACGCCCGAGCGATCGCCCCGCCGGTCGCTTCATCGGCCTGCTGCCACAGGCCGGACGGATGCTCGCCTTCGCACACCAGCAACACGAGAGCGCCGGACTTCGGCAAGGCAGGCTTGGCGAAGGCGATGTCGAGCATGATGTGGAACTCCCCTGGAAACCGGCGCCGGCGTTACGGCGGCGGCGGACTGTAGCAGCGCCTACCGCCTTTGCCATGCCCGGCCTCTGCGGCTATCTCGGAGCGGCATGACCGAACTGCTGCAAGCCGATCCCGCCGGCATCGCGCGCGCCGTTGCGCTGCTGCGCGTGGGCGAGCTGGTGGCGTTCGGGACCGAAACGGTCTATGGGCTGGGCGCGGACGCAACCAACGATCGCGCCGTGGCGAGCATCTTCGCCGCCAAGGCGCGGCCGCGGTTCAATCCGCTGATCTGCCATTACCCCGATGCCGATGCAGCGTTCACCGACGTGATCGCGAACGCGCAGGCACGGCGCCTCGCTGCCGCGTTCTGGCCTGGTCCGCTGACCATGGTGTTGCCACGCCAGCGCCGCTGCGCGGTGAGCCTGCTGGTCAGCGCGGGGCTCGATACGGTGGCGGTGCGCGTTCCGGCGCACGACACGGCGCTGGCGCTGTTGCGAGAGACCGGCCGGCCGGTCGCTGCTCCATCGGCGAACCGCTCGGGCCAGGTCAGCCCGACCACCGCGCAGCACGTGCTGGACGGGTTGTCCGGCCGCATCGCGGCAGTGCTCGACAGCGGGCCTTGCCCGGTGGGAGTGGAATCCACCGTGTTGGATCTTTCAGCCGACGAGCCCGTCCTGTTGCGACCGGGTGGTGCGACGATCGAGGCGATCGAAGCGGTCATCGGGCATGTGCGCCGTGCCGACGAAATGCAAACGTCAGGCGCGTTGCGATCGCCGGGCCTGCTCGCCTCACACTATGCGCCGAAGTTGCCGGTGCGGCTGGATGCGGTGGATGTGCAACGCAACGAGGCGCTGCTCGCCTTCGGTCGACCGTTGCCCGGTGCCGGCACGGTCTTCGGATTGAGTGACACCGCCGATCTGACGGAGGCCGCTGCCCGACTGTTCGCCGGCCTGCGGAAGTTGGACGAGGACGCCACCTCGCTCGGGCTGGTACGGATCGCGGTGATGCCGGTTCCGGAACAGGGTCTCGGGCTCGCGATCAACGACCGCCTCCGCCGTGCGGCCGCTCCCCGCCCGTGACCGGATTGCACGCGGCCGATTGCCATCAGATGATTGCCCTCGATGTAGGGCGGGAGGGAAGCATGCGACTCAGTGGCAAGGTTGCGATCATCACCGGCGGCGCCCATGGCATGGGCGAGGCGGAGGCTCGGCTGTTCGCTCAGGAAGGCGCGAAAGTCGTCGTTGCCGATCTGCTGGTGGCGGCGGGAGAATCCGTCGCCGCCGACATATCCGCCGGCCAGCGACAGGCGCGTTTCGTGCGCACCGATGTGACCTCGGAAGCCGACTGGAAGAAGCTGATCGCCGAGACGATCGCCGCCTATGGCCGGCTCGACATCCTGGTGAACAACGCCGGCATCAGCGGCAGCTCGGTCGGCGATGTCGACGGGCTGGAGGGCTGGCAGAAGCTGCTCGCGGTGAATGCCACCAGCGTGTTCCTTGGCACCAAGCTGGCGGCGGCCGAGATGGCGAAGACCGGCGGCGGCTCGATCGTCAACATCTCATCGATCATGGGCATCGTCGCCAGCGAGGAGAGCCATCCCGGCTACCCTGCCTCCAAGGCGGCGGTGCGCAATTACACCAAGGCCGCCGCCTGCCGCTACGGACCGCAAGGCGTGCGGGTGAACTCGGTGCATCCGGGCTACATGCCGCCGATGCTGAACGCAACGAATGCCGCCGGACGGCAGGCGAAGATCGAGCAGACTCCGCTGCGCCGGCTCGGCGAGCCGATCGAGGTCGCCTATGGCGTGCTGTTCCTGGCATCCGACGAAGCCTCGTTCGTCACCGGCGCCGAGCTGGTGATCGATGGCGGCTTCATCGCGCATTAGAGAGGAAGGTTGCAGATGATCCAGGTGCCAACACAACAGATCCCCGGCGTGTATCATCGCCGCATTGGCGACATCGTCGTCACCGCGCTGTCCGACGGCTATCTCGATGGCACGGTGGATGTGCTGCAGAACATCACGTCGGACGAAGCGATGCGGATGCTGACCGAGAATTTTCGTCCAGGCCGGCGGACCTCGGTGAACTGCTATGCGATCCACTCCGCGGGGCGGCTCGCCTTGATCGAGACCGGCTCGGGCGACTACCTGCTGCCCACCGCCGGCAAGCTGCAGAAGAACCTGGCGGCGGCCGGCATCGATCCGGCTGCGATCGAGAAGGTGATCCTGACGCACATGCACCCCGACCACTCGGCCGGGCTGACGGATCCGAAGACAGGTCGGAAACGATTCCCGAATGCCGAACTGGTGGTGCACGAGAACGAGCCGCGTCACTGGAATGACGATGCGGCTATGGCGAAGGCGAGCGAGCGGGCGAAGAAGCTGTACTTCCAGTGCGCACGCGAGCAGATGGCGCCGTATCACAATGTCATGCACAGCTTCGCCGGCAGCGTGGAGGTGTTTCCCGGCGTCACCTCGGTGCCGCTGCACGGGCACACCCCGGGGCACAGCGGCTACATGATCTCGTCGGGCAAGGACTCGCTGCTGATCTGGGGCGACATCGTGCACGTGCCGGACATCCAGGTGCCGCGTCCGGAGGTGACGATTGAGTTCGATACGGATCCGCATGCCGCCGCGGCGACGCGCAGGCGGGTGTTCGACATGGTGGCGACCGACCGGCAACTGATCGCCGGGATGCACGTGCACTATCCTGGCTTCGCGCACGTAGTGAAGCGCGGTGACGGCTACGTCATGCTGCCGGAGTTTTGGGACCAGGCGTTCTGAGCAAGGATAGGAAGGAAGGTTCAACACCGAGGGCACCGAGAAAGCAGGTAATACCAAATCACGTTGGTGGTGACTCATCTGTCGCCATTCCTTCTCCGTCATGCCCGGGCTTGACCCGGGCATCTGCACCAGCACTGGTGCTGCAGCAGATGGCCGGGTCAAGCCCGGCCATGACTATAGGGGTAGGGCCGGTGGGTCATCCTCTTCAAGAAATGGTATAAATGCGCTTCGCGCAAAGCGCCCTTTTCCTTCTCTGCGGCTCTCCGTGGTCCTCAGTGCCCTCGGTGTGGAACCTCACCTTTCGGTTCGGCGCGGCACGACGAGTTTCGGCGTGAAGCTCTGCACCATCTCGCCGTTCTGATTCAACGTCGCGCAGCGGACGATAACCGTCCCCCGATCGGGCTTGGAGCGGGAGGGCGTGATCTCCAGCACCTCGCACTCGACGTGGAGTGTGTCGCCAGGCCGGACCGGCTTCGTCCAGAGCAGTTCTCCGCCGGTGCCGATGATGCCGCCGGCGATCGGCAAGCCACCGGCAACGATCAGCCGCATCGTGGTCCCCGCGGTGTGCCATCCGCTCGCCACCAGCCCGCCGAACAGCGTGCCCCGCGCCGCTGCATCGTCGAGATGGAACGGTTGCGGATCATACTCGGCCGCGAAGCGCTGCATCTCGGCCGCATCCATCCTGTGCGTCCCGCTCACGAAGCGTTGGCCGACGGTGAGGTCGTCCAGATAGAGCTTGTCCATCGGCCGAGCATAGCGGCGCCGGCCACGCCGGACTACGCTGTCGCGCGGAGAACAGACCCATGCCCGACACGGCGCTTCCGCCGCAACGCGCTTTGCTCGACGCCATTCGCGCAGTGGTCGGCGAGCGCGGCCTGCTGACCGATCCCGCGGATACATCCAGCTATACGGAAGACTGGCGGCGTCTTTATCGCGGCAGCACCCCCGGAGTGATTCGCCCCGGCAGCACCGAGGAACTGGCGCGCGTGGTCCGTCTTTGTGCCGCGGCGCGTGCGCCGATCGTGCCGCAGGGCGGCAACACGTCGATGGTCGGGGGCGCCACTCCGGCGGAGGACGGCAGTGAATTCGTGCTGAGCCTCTCCCGCATGACGCGCATCCGCGATATCGACCCCATCGACCAGACGCTGACCATCGAAGCCGGGGTCACGCTGAAGGCGGCGCAGAATGCCGCCGCCGATGCAGGCTGCCTGTTGCCTTTGTCGATCTCCTCGGAGGGCAGCGCGCAGATCGGCGGCATCCTCGCCACCAACGCCGGCGGCAACAACACCGTGCGCTACGGCAATGCGCGCGACCTCGTGCTCGGCCTGGAGGTGGTGCTGCCGGACGGCTCGGTGTGGAACGGCTTGCGCCGGCTGCGCAAGGACAACACCGGCTATTGCCTGCGCCAGCTTTTCGTCGGCTCGGAAGGAACGCTCGGCATCATCACCGCGGCGGTGCTGAAACTGGTGCCGCGGCCGCGCGAGACCTGCGTGGCGCTCTGCGCCGTTGGCTCCCCCGAGGCGGCGCTCGATCTGTTCAGCCGATTCCAGGCACACGATCCCGCCGCGGTGCAGGCGTTCGAATACATGTCCGGCCCCGGGATCGACTTCGTGCTGAAGCACATCGCGGGTGCGGTGCTGCCGCTCGCCCAACCGGCACGGCACTACGTGCTGGCGGAGCTCGCCACGCCGCGCCCCGACGCGGGTCTGCGCGCGTCACTGGAAGCGGTGCTGGAGCAGGCGCTTGAAGATGGCATCGTTACGGATGCCGGAATCGCCGAAAGCGAAGCGCAACGCGCGGCGATCTGGCGGCTGCGCGAGGAACACTCCGAGGCGCAGAAGCGCGAAGGCGCCAGCGTGAAGAACGACGTTTCGGTGCCCGTCTCGAAAGTGCCGGAATTCATCCGCCGCGCCACCGCCGCGTGCGAGAAGCTGGTCCCCGGCATCCGCGCCGTTCCGTTCGGCCACATGGGCGACGGCAACATCCACTTCAATCTCGAGCAGCCGGTTGGCGCCGACCCTGCATGGTTTCTCGCGCAGGATCACGCGATCATGGATACCGTCAACGAGGTGGTCCGTGCGCTGGACGGCAGCTTCTCGGCGGAGCACGGCATCGGCAAGCTGAAGCCCTACATGATGCCCGACTGGCGCGGCGGCGCCGAGCTGGAGGCGATGCGCCGGATCAAGGCCGCGCTCGACCCGCTCGGCATCATGAACCCTGGGAAGGTACTGCCCTAGCTCATAATGCCGAGCGCGAGACTTGACTTGCAATCGTCATCCCCGCGGAAGCGGGAATCCAGAGCGGCAAAAAAAGCACCAGTCGCACTGGATGCCCGCATTCGAGCGTGTGAAGAAACCGGCCAATCGACCCACAGTGTCATTGCGAGGAGCGAAGCGGTGGCCGTCCCCGGACTTGATCCGGGGATCACCCGGCCAAGCAAGCTCGGGGTAAGTGCGCACCGACCACGAGATTGCTTCGCTGCGCTCGCAATGACAGTCGGACGTGGTGGTCGCCTATTGCTTCACACTCTCTCCGGCGCGGGCGAATACCGTGGCGGCGATACGCGCCTGCTCGAGCATGACATTAGTCCGCCCGGTCATCGCAATGATCTGGACGCCGTCGAATTCGCAGCGCAATTCCTGCCTGCGTTCCCAGGCCAGGAACTCCTCCACCGTGAGCGGCTGTGACAGCTTCATGCTCATGACGGCGCTCTATAGCACATCCGGCTCGCCGCCCCACATCCTGGGAATGAATCGGTCCCGGATGGCGTCATTCCACTCGGGACCCAGCATGAAAGATCCAAGGTGACCCAGGCCTGGCTCAACCGGATCGGCACCGCGGTTCCGCCGCACGACATCCATGCGGAGTTCATCGACTTCGCCCGCTCCGCCCTGCCGGACGAGCGTGCGACAGCGTTGTTCGATCGCATGGTGGGCCTGGCGGATATCCAGCATCGGTTCTCCTTCTTCGAACCGGGCCCGAAGCCGCGTGATCGCTTCCTCGACAGCGAGCGCTTCTACCGGCGCGGCGGCTTTCCCTCCACCGGCGACCGGATGGCCCGTTTCGAGAGCGAGGCGCTGGCACTCGCGATGCAGGCGATCGTTGCACTGGACATTCAAGGGGATCGTGCCGCCATCACCCATCTGATCGTGGCGAGCTGCACCGGGTTCACCGCCCCCGGTCTCGATTTCCATATCATGCACGCGGCAGGGCTCTCGCCCTCGGTGGAGCGCACCATCGTCGGATTCATGGGCTGCTTTGCCGCGGTGAACGCACTGAAGCTAGCCCGCCACATCGTTCGCTCCGAACCGCGCGCGAAAGTGCTGGTGGTCAATCTGGAACTCTCCGGCCTGCATCTTCAGGAACAGTGGCAGCTCGAGAAGATGTTGAGCTTCCTGCTGTTTGGTGACGGCTGCGGCGCCTGCCTGGTCTCCGCGGAGCCCACCGGGCTGGCGCTCGATCGCTTCCACGCGACGGTGATCCCGCGCACCGCCGATCTGATCACCTGGCACATCCGCGACCAGGGGTTCGAGATGCATCTCTCGGGCCAGGTGCCCGGCCGCATCCGCCGCTGGCTGAAGGAGCATGGCGCCGCACTGCTCGGCAATCGCACCGCGAACGACATCGCACTATGGGCCGTGCATGCCGGTGGCCGCTCCATCCTGGATGCGGTCCAGCATGGGTTCGCGCTGCCCCCGGATGCGCTGCGCTTTTCGCGCGACGTGCTGCGGGATTTCGGCAACATGTCCTCTGCCACGCTGGTCTTTGTGCTCGATCGCATCATGCGTGAGCCCGGCAGCGCGGGCGACGGGATGGCGATGGCGTTCGGTCCGGGCCTCACAGTGGAAACATTTGCGTTCCGTCGCCCATGAGCCTCGCCACGCGCAGCACGGCCGAAGAGCGGATGGACACCGATTGCGTCGATTACGACGACTATCGGCGCTGCCTGCGCGATCTCGCGCGCGTCAATACCGTCACGCTCACGCATCGGCCGACACTTGCCTGGCTTGCGCGCGAGGTGGGCGACCGCAAGTCCTTCTCGCTGCTCGATGTCGCCTGCGGCCATGGCGACGTCCTGCGGCGCATCCGCCGCTGGGCTGCACGAAACGGTATCTCTGCGCGGCTGGAAGGCGTGGACCTCAATCCGTGGAGCATGCATGCGGCGCGCGAAGCGACACCGGAATCAGCGCGGATCACCTACCACACCGCCAACGTATTCGCCTTCCAGCCGGACGGTGACGGCTTCGACTTCATCATCAGCTCGCAATTCACCCACCACCTGACCGATGGCCAGGTGGTCATGTTCATCCGCTGGATGGAGGCGCATGCGCGACGCGGCTGGTTCATCGGCGACCTGCACCGCCACTGGTTCCCGTACTACGGCTTCGGCCTGCTCGCATGGCTGGCGCGCTGGCATCGCTTCGTCCTGAGCGACGGCCGCATCTCGATTGCGCGCAGCTTCGTGCCAGACGATTGGCGCCGACTGGTGCGCTCCGCCGGGCTGACCGAGGCTGACGTCGCGATCACCTGGCACCTGCCGTTCCGGCTCTGCGTCGCGCGACGATGCCCGGACCGGTGATCATCGGCGGCGGGCCGGCCGGCGCCACCGCGGCCATCTTGCTCGCGCGGGCCGGGCGCGCGGTGACGCTGATCGAGCGCAATGCCGTCCCCACCGACAAGGTATGCGGCGATTTCCTCAGCGCCGAGGCGATTGCGGCAATCGCGGGCCTGGGCGTCGATCTCCCCGCGCTGGCGCCGTCGCCGATCACCGCTGTTCGCCTGGTGCACGGGAACCGCACAGCGGCCACGCGCCTGCCATTTCCTGCGCTCGGTCTGACGCGTCGCGCACTGGACGAGGCACTGTTGCAGCAGGCGAAGGTGAGTGGAGCCACGATTCTGCGCGGCCACCCCGTCCGCGGCATCAGTCGGAACAACGGATCGCTGTGGCTCGATTGCGGTTCGCTTGGACAGGTCGCCGCCGACACCGTGTTCCTTGCCACAGGCAAGCATGATCTGCGTGGCGCGGCGCGGACCGGGCGCGGCACTGGCCTGGTCGGGCTGAAGATGTATTACACGCTCGAGCCACGCCAGCAGGCCGCGCTGCGACGTCATGTCGAGCTGATCCTGTTCGCCGGCGGCTATGCCGGCTTGCAGCTCGTGGAGTCCGAGCAGGCAGTACTGTGTGTGCTGGTGCCCGGTGCAAGACTGCGCGCCGCGGACGGACATTGGGACAATCTGCTCGATTCACTGACGCATGAGTGCCCACACCTGGCCGATCGGCTAGCCGGCGCCCACGCGCTGATAGAGCGGCCGCTGGCGATCGCCGGCCTGCCCTATGGCTATACGCACGCAGCGAACGAGCATGACTGGCCCGGGCTGTTTCGCCTCGGCGATCAGGCGACGGTGATTGCCTCGCTCACCGGCGACGGCGTGGCGCTCGCGCTGGCCAGTGCAACGCTGGCGGCGCGGACCTGGCTCGAGCACGGCAACGTCGCCGCATCCTACCACCGTGCCTGGGCGAGGCGCCTGGCGCTGCAGATGCGCCTGGCTTCGCTCATTCATCGCGCCTGTCTTGCCCCGGCTGCGCAGCCTTGGCTGCTGCGGACCTGCCGCGGCTGGCCCGGTGTCATGCGGCTGGCTGCCTCCTGGACCCGAATGCGAGGCATAATCCCCCCGCGGTGCTGACCTATCTCGCCGTCAACTACGACGTCGGATTCGGCGTGGCCATGATGGTAGCGACGACGATCGGTCTGATCAGCTTCATCATTGCCCGCCTCCTTGGACCGGAGACCAAGGGTCATGTCTTCGAATCGGACGTGGTCGTCACCTGACGCTCCGCCGCGCCTGAACACGAGAGAGTGATCGCCTCACCGGCGGCCAATGATGTCCATCGTCATCGGTCGCGCCTGTTGCCGCCTGCGGCCGGCCAGCCCCTCCCCGGCTTGCATCGTCACCGCGCCTGACGCACAAACCCCGCACCGTTTGGCCGGACGCGCCAGTCCGCAGTACACTGCGCTGCCAGAAGGGGACCGTCACGCAGGATGCGCACCGGCAAGCTAATCACCCGGCTCGACCGCTATATCTTCCGCCAGCTGGCTCTCGCGCTGGTCGCCGTGACCGGCGGGCTGACGGCGCTGATCTGGCTTGTCCAGTCGCTGCGCTTCGTCGAGCTCGTGGTCAATCACGGCCTCTCCCTCGGCGTCTTCATGCAACTCACCGGCCTGCTGATCCCGAGCTTTGTCGCGGTGATCCTGCCGATCACGGTTTTCGTCGTCGTGCAATTCATCTACCAGCGCCTGGCGGGCGACCGGGAGATCACCGTGATGCGCGCCGCCGGCCTGTCGCCCTTGGCACTCTCGCGCCCCGCATTGGCGCTGACCATCCTGGTCATCGCCTGCGGTTACACCCTCAATCTCTGGATCGTGCCCGCCAGCCTCACGTCGTTCCGGCAGTTTCAATGGGAGATTCGCAATCGCGTGGCCGCCTTCCTGCTGCAGGAAGGCGTGTTCACGCCGGTTTCCGACGATCTCACCGTCTATGTGCGTTCGCGCGATCCGGATGGGACGCTGCGCGGCATCCTGGTGGATGACGGACGCGACAAGACGGCACACGCCACCATCCTTGCCGAGCGGGGCCGCCTGGTGGAAGGCCCGAACGGTCCGCGCGTGCTGCTGGTCAGCGGCAGCCGGCAGGAGATCGACCACCAGACCGGCCGGCTCAATGTGCTGACCTTTGGCCAGAACGAGCTCGACCTCTCCGACAACAGTCGCAATGGCGGCGAGCGGCTGCGCGACATGTCCGAGCTGTCGCTGCGCGAGCTGTTGGATCCACACCCATCCAATGTCCGAGACGTGCCGAAGTGGATCGCCGAGGGACACAAACGCCTGGCGACCCCGCTGACCGCACTGTCTTTCGCCTTCGTCGCGCTGCTCTCGGTGCTCACCGGAACATTCCGCCGGCATAGCAGTCTTGTCAGACCGCTCGTCGCTGTCGGCGCGGTGGTGGTGCTGCTTGCCGCCGGATTCGCGGTGGACAATCTTGCCGCGCGTGACAATGCGTTGCTCCCGCTGGTCTGGCTGCAGGCGCTGACACCGGGCGTGATCTGTGGCTGGCTGCTGCTTGGGCCGCGGTTGCTGACGCCGTGGCGGCAGCCGGCCGAGGCGACCTGAGCGGATGACAGCCGCGGTTACTCTGTCGATCTATATCGCCCGACAGTTCACCGGCTCGGTGATCGCGATGCTGTTCGCACTGTGCGGCCTGGTCGCGATGTTCGACTTCATCGAGCTGTTGCGCCGCTCCGCCACCAAGCCCGACGCGACCTTCGCCCTGGTCGCCGAGATCGCGGCATTGCGCCTGCCCTACATCGCAACGCAGATCCTCCCGTTCGCCGTACTGCTCGGCGGCATCCTGTGCTTCTGGCGCCTGACCCGATCCTCCGAGCTGATCGTCGCTCGTGCCGCCGGCATCTCCGCCTGGGAATTTCTCACCGCGCCGACGCTCTGCGCCCTGCTGCTGGGCGCGCTGGCGACCGGCGTGGTGAGCCCGATTTCCTCCGCCATGCTCGCGCGCGCCGAGACGCTCGACAACACGTATCTGAAGACCGGCGGCGGCCCGCTTGCACTCACCGGCGGCCAGCTCTGGCTGCGCCAGTCGGACCACGCGTTGTCGCCGCAAGGGGTGGCGATCATCCATGCGCATGGCGTCGAGCTGCACGGCAAGCGGCTGACGGCCACCGAGGTCAGCGTGTTCCGCCTCGACGGGCGCGATCGGCTGCTCACCCGCATCGAGGCAAGCGAGGCGACGCTTGGCGCCGGGGCCTGGCAGTTACGGAACGCCCGCACCATCCGCCCGGAACAGATGCCCGAACCGCCTGCCACGATCAGCCTGCCGACCGATCTCACCGTGGCGCGCGTGCAGGAAAGCTTCGCCTCGCCTGACACGCTTTCCGTCTGGGCGCTGCCCGACTTCATCGCCCTGCTCGACCGGTCGGGCTTCTCCTCCATCCGTCACCGCCTGCACTTCCAGGCATTGCTGGCCCTGCCGCTGCTCGCCGGCACCATGGCCCTGGTATCCGCCGGCTTCTCCATGCGCCCGGCGCGCCGGGGCGGCGTGGCGCGGATGATTGCCAGCGGGGTCGCAGCCGGATTCGCATTGTTCGTCGTCTCCAAGATGGCGGAGGAATTCGGCCAGTCGGGTGCGCTGCCCGTCGCGCTCGCGGCCTGGGCGCCGAGTGCCTCGGGCCTGATGCTGGCTCTCTCCCTGCTGCTGCACACGGAAGACGGTTGACGATGGCGCGAGCCCTCGTCGTGCAGGCACGCGCTTTCGCCCACACACTGCTCCTGGCAATGCTGCTGGCAGCAGCCTTTCCGGTCGCGGTACGCGCCCAGCTCGGCGAGTTGCTCACCGGCGGCGGCTCGCGCGCCCAGGCCGCGCGCGATCAGCCGATCGCCTTCACCGCCGACTCGGTGGAATACGACCGCGAGAATTCACTGGTGATCGCCGAGGGGCATGTCGAGGCCTGGCAGAACGATCACGTGCTGCGTGCCGACAAGGTCACCTTCGACCGCAACACCGGCGTGGCCGCGGCCAAGGGCAACGTTGCACTTCTCGAACCGGACGGCCAGGTGCTGTTCGCCGACTACGCGGAACTCACCCAGGACATGAAGAACGGCGTGCTGCGCGACATGCGCGCCATCCTGGCGGAGAACGGCAGGCTGGCGGCCAATGGCGCGCGGCGTACCGAAGGACAGATCAACGAGCTGTCGCGCGTGGTCTATTCCACCTGCAACCTGTGCGCCAAGGATCCGACCAAGCCGCCGCTCTGGCAGATTCGCGCGCTGTCAGCCGTGCAGGATCTCGAGCACAAGAAGATCGAATACCAGGACGCCGTGTTGGAGATGTACGGCTTTCCGGTCGGCTACCTGCCGTATTTCTGGCACGCCGATCCATCGGTGAAGCGCGCTTCCGGCCTGCTGATCCCCTCGCTCGGCGCATCCTCGCATCTCGGCGCCTTCTTCGCGCAGCCGTATTACTGGGTGATCGACGACCAGTCGGATGCCACATTCACCCCGATGGCCACGACAAAGGCCGGTCCGGAACTCGAAGTCGAATACCGCCGCCGGTTCAACAACGGCTTTCTGCAGCTCAATGGCTCGCTGGGCTATCTCGACCATTCGGCTCAGGCCGCGATCTATGCCAAGGGTCAGTTCAACCAGAATGACACCTGGCGCTGGGGCTTCGACATCGCACGCGCCTCGTCCACCGACTTTGTCCGCGACTTCCACCTCGGACGTCAGCTCGGCACGGACGCCAACCTGCTGACCAGCCAGATCTACGCCGAAGGGTTCGGCCAGGGCGCATACTCCCGCCTCGACGCTCGGTTCTATCAGGGGCTGAACAGCACGATCATCAGCAGCAAGCTCCCGCTCGTCCTGCCGCGCTACGAGTACAGCTATTTCGGCACTCCGGATGCCTGGGGCGGACGGCTTACGGCGGACGTCTCCGCATTCAACGTCGTACGCGCCTCCGGCACAGACACGCGACGTGGCAGCCTCACCGTGAACTGGTCGCGCCCGTTCGTCGGCGCGCTGGGCGACCTGTGGAAGGTCACGCTGCATGCCGACGCCATCGGCTACGATGCAAACAGCTTCAACCAGCAGCCCAATTTCGCCACGAACAGCCGGGCCGACACCGCGCGTGCCCAGCCACAGGCTGCGCTCGACTTCCGCTGGCCGTTCATGCGCGATTCGGGCGCGTGGGGCACCCAGCTCATCGAGCCGATGGCACAGATCGTCGTCGCACCACAGGCAGGCGACAGCCAGATCAATCGGTATCCGAACGAGGACAGCTTCGACCTCGAATTCTCGGACGCCAACCTGTTCGGCTTCAACCGCTTTCCTGGGATCGACCGGCTGGACGGCGGCGTGCGTGCCAATGTAGCGCTGCACGGCGCCTGGTATCTCGGCGGCACCATCTTCGACGGCTTCATCGGCCAGTCCTATCGCACCACCAAGAACAACCTCTTCCCCGAGGCTTCCGGCCTGCATGATCAGGTATCGGATGTGGTCGCTCGTGCCAGCCTCGCACCGACGAGCTGGCTCAACCTGACGTATCGCACGCGGCTCGACCACAAGACCCTTGCCACAAGGATGGCGGATGCGGTCGCCAGCGTCGGCGTGCCGAAGCTGGCACTCTCCGGCGGCTACATCTACACGACATTCAATCCGTACACGTTGTTCGACCAGCCGCCCCCGCCGCCGGCAGGCTCCAGCTTCTATGTGCCGCGCAACGAGGTCACGGTCGGCGCGTCGTCGAACTGGGGGCAGTACCGGTTCAGCGGCTGGGCGCGGCGCAACCTGCAGACCAGCCAGATGGTGGCTGTCGGCGCCGACGCAGTCTACGAAGATGAGTGCTACATCTTGGATTTCCGGTTCTTCCGTCGCTATACCTCGTTCAACGGCGACCACGGCTCGACGACGCTGCTGATCCAGATGACCTTCAAGACGGTTGGACAGTTTGGCTTCCGGGCGCTCTAACGATCGGGAGGTCCACGTCATGGCCCACACCATGTCCGCAGCACCGCGGCGCATGCCCCACTGCGGCGGATTTTGGCTGGCGCTGGCCATGGCCCTTGCCTGGCCGGTCGCCGCCCTGGCCGCCACGCCGATCCCGCCGTCCCCGGCGGCACAGGCGACGCGAATCGTGGCCGTGGTGAATGGCGACGTGATCAGCAATGCCGATGTCGACAACCGTGCCCGGCTGTTCGCCCTCTCCACCGGTTTGCCGGTCACGCAGGACGTGCTGGACCGGCTGAGGCAGCAGATCACCCGCCAACTGATCGACGAACGGCTGCGCTTGCAGGAAGTGCTCCGCCGCCGCATCGTGATACCGGACAAGGCGATCGCCGACGCGATCCACGACATCGAGACACGCAACGGCCTGCCGGCCGGCGCGTTGCGTCAGAAGCTGGCGGCGGACGGCGTCGGTCAGCGCACGCTGATCGATCAGATTCGCACGCAGCTTGGCTGGACCCAGGTGCTGCGCGAACAGCTCGGCGACAAGGTGACGATTGCCGATGCGGAGGTGGCGGACCAGCAGCGGCTGCTGGCCCAGCAGGTCGGCAAGCCCGAATACCGGGTCGGCGAGATTTTCATTCCGGTGGACGACCCCGCCAATGCCGCCGACGCACAGCGCTTCGCCGAAACGGTGATCACCGAGCTGCGTGCCGGCGCGCCGTTCCCGGTGGTCGCCGCGCAGTTCAGCCAGAATCAGACCGCGTTGCAGGGCGGCGAGCTCGGCTGGATACAACCGAACCAGCTCGATCCGGAGGTGGCGCGCCTAGTGTCGCAAATGCCGGCGGGCGCGGTCAGCAACCCGGTGAAGGTGCCGGGCGGCTTCTCCATCGTGACGCTGCATGGCAAGCGCGAGATCGGCCGCGACGTCGGCACGGCCGTATCGCTGCGTCAGGTGTTCCTGCCGTTCACCAGCGCGCTTAATCCTCAGGCGCCGACCGAGCAGCAGAAGCAGGCGCTGGAGAAGGCGCGCGGCATCAGCGCCAGCGTGCATAGCTGCGAGCAGATGGAACAGGTCGCGAAGGCGAACAACTCTCCGCGGGCGGCCGATCCAGGCGAGGTCCGGCTGGAATCTGTGAATCCCCCGGCGTTTCGCCAGGTGCTCGCGAGCCTGCCGTTCGATCGCGCCAGCCAGCCGCTGGTGGCGAGCGACGGCATCGCCGTGCTCATCGTCTGCTCGCGTGAGGAGAAGAACCTGGCGCAGGCGAGCAAGCAGGAGGTGCAGGCCCAATTGCTCAACGAACGCGTGGAACTTCTGTCGCGCCAGTTGCTCGCCAATCTCCGCCGCCACGCCACCATCGAACTGCGCACCGGCGGAGTGTGAGCCTCCACAAGCCGCTGCGCGAGGTCATCGCGCGGCACGGGTTGGCGGCGCGGCGGGCGCTTGGACAGCACTTCCTGCTGGACGCCAATCTCACGACACGCATCGTGCGTGAAGCCGGGCCACTGGCTGGGAGGCATGTCGTCGAGGTGGGGCCGGGTCCAGGCGGATTGACCCGCGCATTGCTCGCGTCCGAGGCCGCGAGCGTGACTGTCGTGGAAATCGATCGGCGCGCCGTTGCGGCGATGCTCGAACTGGCGGAGTTGGAACCTCGCCTGCATGTCGTCGCCGCGGATGCGCTGGCGATCGATGCCGCCTCGCTCGTTCCGCCGCCGCGGCAGATCGTCGCCAACCTGCCGTACAATATCGCGACACCGCTGCTGGTCGGCTGGCTGCGTCAGGCCAACGCGTTCGAGCGGCTCACGCTCATGTTCCAACTGGAGGTCGCCGAACGGATCTGCGCGGCGCCAGGCACTTCGGCCTACGGGCGGCTGTCGGTGCTTGCCCAGTGGACGTGCCACACGCGGCTGTTGCTGCGTATTCCGCCGACTGCCTTCGTGCCGCCGCCGAAGGTGTTCTCCGCCGTCGTCGGCTTCACGCCGCATGACGTCCAGCCTGCTCCGGCACTGTTTGCGCAGATGGAACGCCTCACTGCGGCGGCATTCGGGCAGCGGCGCAAGATGCTGCGCGGCGCGCTGAAACCGCTCGGTGGCGAGAGCCTGCTGCGCACAGCCGGCATCGCGCCTGACCGGCGTGCCGAGACGCTGTCGGTGGCGGAATTCGATTGCCTGGCGCGGCTGCTGTAGCACCCCCACCCCAACCCTCCCCCGCTTCGCGGGAGAGGGAGTTCAGCGCCCCCTCTCCCGCGAAGCGGGGGAGGGTTGGGGTGGGGGTGGTCATGCCATCGTCAAGTCCCGAGGCGGGCCACGAAATCCCGCAGCCCGGTTTGCCGCGCGGTGGCCAGGCGTGCGGCATGTAGCACCGCGCGCACCGCTGCCACCGCCTGCTCCAGGTCGGCGTTCACCACGACATGGTCGAAGTCCGACCAGTGGCTGATCTCGTCCCGCGCCAGACCCATCCGCCGCGCAATCTCCGCGACATCGTCGCCGGAACGGCGGTGCAAGCGGCTCTCCAGCGCAGCCAATGCGGGCGGCAGGATGAAGACGCCCACCACGTCGCCGGGCAGTGCGGCGCGCAACTGGCGATGGCCCTGCCAGTCGATATCGAACACCATGTCGTGGCCTTCGCCCAACGCCTGCTCCACCGGCGCGCGCGGCGTGCCGTAGCAATGGCGGCCGAGCACACGCGCCCATTCCAGCAATTCGCCCGCCGCGGCCATGCGGTCGAACGCAGCCTGATCGCAGAAGTGGTAGTGCACACCCTCGACTTCGCCGGAACGCGGCGGACGCGTGGTGACGCTGATCGAGCGCCGCAGATCGGGCTCGCTCGCCAGCAGCGCATCGGCGATCGCCGTCTTGCCGGCGCCCGAGGGCGCCGCCAGCACCAGGCAGACCCCACGCCGCGCGACGACACTCATTCGATGTTCTGCACCTGCTCGCGCAACTGTTCGATCGTGGCCTTCAGTTTCAGTCCGGTGGCGGTCAGCGCCACCGACGCTGACTTGCTGCACAGCGTGTTGGCCTCGCGATTGAACTCCTGCACCAGGAAGTCGAAGCGTCGGCCGATGTTCGCCGCCTCGTCCAGCAGGGCGTGCGCCGCCTGGATGTGGCTCGCCAGCCGGTCAAGCTCCTCGCGCACATCGGAGCGGGCGGCAAGCAGGGCGACCTCCTGCGCGATGCGCTCCTCCGGCAACGAGGGCGCCTCGCGCAGCAATGCCTGCAGGTTGTCCATCACCCGGGCGCGCTGCGCCGCGGGCTGGTCGGCGGCTTCGGCTGCCGCCTGCTGGTGGAGAGCGGCGACTTCCTTCAGCAGGCCGGTCAGCGTCGCGGCAAGCCGCGCTCCCTCGGCCTGACGGGCCACGACCAGCGATGCCAGGCCCTGGGCGAAGCCTGCCTGCACCGTTTCCGTCGCCCCTGCCCGGCCGTCCGCGTCGTCGGCCTGCGCCGGCCGCAACACGCCGGGGAGCCCGAGCAGCGCCTCGGCCCGCGGCACCGGGCTGCCGGGGATCCGCGCCTGCAGATCGAGCACCAGGGCAAGCGCCTGTTCCAGCGCCGCCGGGTCGGCAACCAGCCGCGGCTCGCTCTCGCGCTTGATCGTCAGGTTGGCGGTGACATTGCCGCGCTTCAGCGCCTTGCCGGCCGCCTCGCGCAGGGCCGGCTCTAGCGAATCCCAGCCAGCCGGCAGCCGGAAGCGCAGATCGAGCCCCCGTCCGTTGACGCTGCGCAGTTCCCACGCCCAGGCAAGGCCGGCGGCGCTGCCTTCGGCCCGGGCGAAGCCTGTCATCGAGGCGAGAGCGGCGCTCATGCGACGGGTCTTCTATCAGCCGCCCCGCGGCATGAACATCCTCGCCGGCCGCCGATCCCGCGCTAGGCTCACGCCCAAGCCTATGAGGAGAAACGCCATGGCACAGCCACCCCGACCCACGCGCCAACCGCCCGGCGTCTACCATTTCGGCCTCAGCGACATCGTCGTGACCGCGCTGAACGACGGCATGCTCGGCGGCAGCATGTTCGACTTCTTCGACTTCGTCACCAATGTGCCCAAGGACGCGGCGGCGGCGCTGCACCAGGCAGCGTTCCGCGCCGTGCCGCCATGGCTGGTGGTGAACGCTTTCCTGCTGCATCTGGCCGACCGGCTGGTCCTGATCGATGGCGGGTGCGGGCAGGTCTTCGGCCCCACGCTGGGCCGCCTCCCGGCCAACCTGGCGGCGATCGGAGTCGGACCCGAGGACATCGACACGATCCTGGTGACGCACCTGCATCCGGACCATGTCGGCGGGCTGGTGGACGCCTCCGGGCAGGCGGTGTTCCCCAGAGCCGAACTGGTGATGCACGAAGCGGAGTCGGCCTACTGGTCGGATGAGAAGGTCCTGGCCCAGGCACCGGAGGGACAGGAGAAGCAGTCGGTCCTGCTGTCCCTGGCGACGCTCGCCGCCTATCGCGACCGCACCCGCACCATCACCGGCGGCGAGGTCCTGCCCGGTATCACCGCAGTGCCCGAGCCCGGCCATACCCCAGGCCACACCGGCTGGCTGATCGCCTCAGGCGGCGATGCGCTGCTGATCTGGGGCGACATCGTGCACCTGCCGGGGGTCCAGTTCGCGCATCCCGAGGCTGGCATGGCGTTCGACGTCGACGGCGCGCAGGCGTTCGCGACACGCCGGCGCATCATGGACATGGGCGCGACCGATCGGCTGCGCGTTGCCGGCATGCATCTGGATTTTCCCGGGTTTGGCCACGTGGTGCGCGCCGGCTCCGGCTACGCGTTCATCCCGGAGGTTTGGCGCAGC
>JBGPND010000081.1:0-20854 GCA_041487355.1 Acetobacteraceae bacterium
GCTGACCGAGAGGTCGCGCTGCCACGCGGCGTTGCCCGGGTCGGCGGCGGCGAGGCGGGCGCGGATGGCCATGCCGGCGCGATAGTCCGCCAGCGCGCCCGGCAGATCGCCCTGCGCGCTGTGCACGTCGCCGAGCTGGTTGTGACTGATGGAAAGATCGCGCTGCCACGCGGCGTTGCCCGGGTCGGCGGCGGCGAGGCGGGCGCGGATGGCCATGCCGGCGCGATAGTCCGCCAGCGCGCCCGGCAGATCGCCCTGCGCGCTGAGCACGTCGCCGAGCCTTTCGTGGCTGACCGAGAGGTCGCGCTGCCACGCGGCGTTGCCCGGGTCGGCGGCGGCGAGGCGGGCGCTGATGGCCATGCCGGCGCGATAACAGTCGAGTTGTGGCGAGGTCTGGCCGAGCGTTCCGTGAGCGTCCCCCAATTCCGCCAGCGCCCAGCCGCGCCACGGCAATGCGTCATCGCCTGCCAACGTGCCGAGCAGGTCGATCAGACCGCCCCAGGCGAGCACGGCGCTCCAGGCAAACGCCGCCTTCCGCGCCTCAACGATCGCGGCCATACGGATTGCGAGCGGCGACCATGCGCCAGCGTCGGCGATGTAATGGCGCAAGGCTTCTGCGCCCTGTCGGCCGAACTGCGTGGGCAGTTCCGCCTGAGCGAATGCGTCCGGCACTTCGCCTTCCGGCAGGGCCAGGAACCGTGCCCACAGCGTATCGGCCAGGCGTCGGCTGCCGCGCGCCGCATCCACCACGAACTCGGCTCCGGATTGTCTGCGGTCGGTGAGCCAGTCACGCAGCGAGGCGTGGCACGGCGCCACGCCGTCGGCGCGCTCCTCGAACAGGCTGCCGAGCCCTTGCAGCAGACGCGCTTCGGTCGGCACGTCCCAGGCGAACATCGAGCGCAGCAGCGCCACCGGCACCGGCCGCCCGGCGGCGACCAGGATTTCGATCAGCGGTGCCGATTCCGTGCGATAGGCAGCCGCGTCGGGGAACTGGCGGCGGAACCACAGGCGATACAGGCCGGTCAGCCCCTGCGGCAGCCAGCCGGGCGCGCTCAGATCGAGCCCGAATTCGGCCACCGCCTCGCGCAGTTTGCGCAGATACATGAAATTGCGGTCCGCGGCGGCGACCACGCGCTCCACCAGCGCCGCCGCCGCCGCGGCCGAGCGTTCCGGCGTCGCCAGCCAGCCGCGCGCGTAGACCCGCAGATCGTCCACGTTTGCGGCCGAACCCTCGGCGTCGAGGCGCAGCGGCGCCACATTGGAAAAGCTCGCGGCGATCGGGAATTCCGGTCGGCTGGTGACCACCACCGCCATCCACGCAGGCAACTTCTGTGCCTGCTCGGCCAGCAGATCGGCCAGCTCGCTGACGCCGTCGCGCAACGTCTCGTCCAGCGCGTCGATCACCAGCACCATGCGGTCGTGACGCCTGCCGCCATCGATCAGCAGCAGCGGTTCGGCGAGCAGCCAGTTGAACATCGCCGCGGCACCCTTGCGCGCCAGTTCGCTGCCGTCGGCGTCCTGCGCACGCAGCTTGTCCAGCAGCCGGCGGCGGTAGTCGGGCAGCCGCGTGGCGATCATGAAGGCGAGGGTACGCAGCACGCGGCGCGGGTCGTGCCGGTCCTCGTCGTTCCACTTGCACAGGTTGAGGCCAACGACGTTGCTGCGCAGGAAATGCGTCATCCAGGCGGCGAAGGCACTCTTGCCCGCACCTGGGCCGCCGGTCAGCCAGAACACCCGATGCTGCGGCTCGGTCTTGCGCCAGGTTTCCACCCGTTCCACCACCCACTCGCGGCCGACGAAGCCGTCGATCAGCGGCGGGATATCGGCGGCCTGGATGACCGGCTTCAGCCGCTGTTCCAGTTCCTCGATTTCGCCGAGGAAACGGTGCGTCTCCGGGTCGGCCAGCTTGTGCAGGATCGCGTCCAGTCTGTCCCGGTACCAGGCGTCGTCCCGCGCGGCCCAGTCCGACATGTCGAGCCACTGGATGTGGCCGACCGAGACCGGCGGCCGCACCTCGGCTTCCGGCTCGACCAGGATGGTGGCCAGCGCGCCGTGCCGCATGCCCATTGCCAGCGCGATCTCGTCCAGGCACACGCCGTTCTCGCGCACCGCGTGGCGCGACAGGAAGGCGAGCGTCCAGTCGGTGTCCTTGAGCCCGTCGAGGATTTTCCGCCGCCAGTCGTCGCCGGACCTGATCTCGGACGTGTCGATCCACGGTGCGTGGCCGGCTGCTTCCAGGTCGCGCTTGAGCCGCAACACCAGCTCGGTGTTCTTGTCGTGTCCGTAGCTGAGGAAGACCTTCAGCCCCATCGTCACGCCTCCGCCCGCGATTCTGGGGAGAGCAGGGCGGTTCCGCAAGCGAATCTTCCCTTGCCGCCGCTCGGCCCGCTTGCGAGCGTGTGAATGAATCCATCCTTGTCCCAGTGGTGACGGTGACTCCTGGGTCCCCGCTTTCGCGGGGATGACAACCTTTCGCGGGGATGACAACCTTTTGAATCGGTCTGCCCTTTTTCGTCATCCCGGCGAAAGCGGGGACCCAGGATATTGCGGGGTTGGCGATGGAGCTGTTCCTTTCACACGCTCTTGCGCGGGCATGACGACAAGGTAGAGGCTCCGCACAGTTCGACGTGGGACTGCACGAGGGGGACACACCATGCAAACCAGCCAGACACGCATCCTCACCACCCACACCGGCAGCCTCCCGCGTCCCGCGGAGCTCGTCAGTCTCTACGTGCGGAAGAACCGCGGCGAACCTGTCGATGCGCAACTCGCCGAAGCCGGGCGCGCCGCTCTGGAACACGTCGTGCGCAAGCAACACGAAGCCGGCATCGATGTCGGCAACAACGGCGAGCAACAACGGGAAGCATTCTTCCTCTATGTGCGCAGCCGTATGAGCGGGTTCGGCGGCGCCTGGACGCGCCCGCCCCGCGGCGACGTCGAACGCTACCCGGCGTTCAAGGCGGCGCTCGAACGCGAGCAGGCGAACGCGGTAATGGTCAGCAGTCGCGAGCATGTACCCACCGCGACAGGCGAGGTGCGCTATCTAGATCGTGCCGCGATCGAGGCGGAGTGCGCCGACTTCCGCGCCACGCTCAACGCGCAGAACAACCCGTTCATCGAACCGTTCCTCACCGCCCCATCGCCCGGCATCGTCGCCGCGGCATTGCGCAACGACTACTACCCGAATGAAGACGCGTATCTCGCGGCACTCGGCGAGGCGTTGCGTGTCGAATACGAAACCATCGTCAACCACGGCTTCCTGCTGCAGCTCGACTGCCCCGATCTGGCGATGGAGCGCCACTTCTCCTATCAGGACAAACCGCTCGGCGACTTCCTCGGCTTCGTTGACCGTGTCGTCGCCACGATCAACGCGGCCATCGTCAACATCCCGCGCGAAAAGGTCCGCCTGCACGCGTGCTGGGGCAACTACGAAGGCCCGCACGACTGCGACGTGGAACTGCAGGAGATCATGCCCATCCTGCGCAAGCTCAATGTCGGCGGCTTCGTGCTGCCGTTCGCCAACCCGCGTCACGCGCACGAATACGCCGTGCTGAAGGATTTCCCGCTCGATCCCGACCAGACCATCGTCGCCGGCGTGATCGACTCCGTCACCAACTTCATCGAGCATCCGAAGACGATCGCCGAACGCATCGAGCGCGTCGCCGAAGCGGTCGGCGATCCCACCCGCGTGCTGGCCGGCACCGATTGCGGCTTCGACACCTCCGCCGGCCAACGCCGCGTCGCCGAGGATGTCGTGTGGGCAAAGCTCGCCGCGCTCGGCGAAGGCGCGGGGATCGCCTCCGAACGCCTGTTCTAGCCAGCGCCAATCGTCGCGAACAGGAACGCGCGCTGCTGCCACAGGATCAGCAGGCCGCCCACCAGCATGACCAGCACGGCGAACTGGCGGAACCGCTGCGAGGAGAGATGGTGCAGCCACGGGTTGGCCAGCCAGATCGCCGCCACAGCGCCTGCGCCCGCCACCAGACCGTGCCGCGCCAGACGCCAGTGCAGCGCGCCGAACGCCACATAGGCCGCGATCTTCACCAGCTGGATGGCGATCGAGTTCACCGCCCGCGTCGCCAGCATCGCCTCCTTCATCAGCCCGTAGTTGAGATAGAATGGGTTGGCCAGCAGACCGCTCGCGCCCACCACGGCGGACGTCAGTCCGGAGACGAAGGACACCGGCACGAACCAAGGGAGCCGCATCTCGAACGAGCGCGCGCGCTTGCCGAGCCGGTACTGCCAAACGGTGCTGATCAGGAACAGCGCCAGGACAACTTGCGCCAGACGTGGGCTGATATGGGCGAACACCCATCCGCCGAGTACTGCGCCCGCCGTTGCACCAGGCAGGTACCAGCGCACCACGCGCCAGTCGATCCAGCGCCACAGCAGGATCATTCGCGCAGGGCTGGCGAGCAGGCTGGCCATCGTCACCACCGGGGCAATCGCCTGCCCCTGCAGGATCATGGCGATCGCCGCGACGATCAGCACGCTGCCGCCGCCGGCCGCCAGTGTGCTGATCGCCCAGCTCACGAAGCCGGCGGCGAACAACGCCAGGTCGGTCCATGTCGGCAGTGCGTTCATCGCGCGCGCACCCGGACCCCATCGGCCAGCGTGTCGCCAGGAAACAGGATTGCCAGATCGCCGACCTGCAATCCCTCCTGCACTGCCGCACTCGTCTGGGAGCGCCGCGCGAGCATCACCGAGCGCTTGCGCGCGACACCGTCAATTACGACGAACACCGCCCAGCCGTCGCGGTCGCGGAACAGAGCGCCGGTTGGAACGATGACTGCATCGTCCATGGCCGCGACGACGATGCGCGCATCGACGCGATAGGCATCGGCCAGTGTCAGCCGCTCGGCTGGCGGTGTTACGATGTCGATCACCACGTTGGTGCGTTGCTCATCGACGCCGAGCGCGGAGACCTTGGTAAAGGCGCCGGGCTCGACCAGGCGAACGCGGCCAGCCAACGGCTGCTCGCCGCCCCAGGCCTCGATTTGCACGGGATTGCCGGGATTGATGCGGACCGCGTCGGTGGTCAGCACGTCGACCACCACCTCGATGTCGGTGGGGTCGCCGATTTCCACCAGCGGAGCGCCGAGCGATGCCGACGTCTCGCTCTCCTGCAGGATGCGCAGCACGCGGCCAGCGACCGGTGAACGCACCGGCGATGCCTGTGTGCCCTCACGCGATGTGTCGTCCGCCAGGAGGGCGGCCCGTGCCGCTTCCACTTCATGCTTCGTCGCGTGGAGGGCGGAGTTGAGTGCCTCCAACTCGCGCAGTTCGGTCTGCAAGGTGAGTTCGTCATGCTCCAGCCGGCTGTGCGGCGCGGCGCCACGCGTGGCCAGGTCACGCGAGCGTTCGACCTCGACGCGGGCCTGCGCCGCCTTGCCCTCGGCCTGCGCGACCAGGGCAGCAGCGCGCGCCTCCGCTGCCTCTGCCGCGCCCACGCGTGCCTCTGCCATCTGCTGCGTTCGGACATCGAGCAAGGGGGAAGGATTAGGCAGGATCGAAGCGACCACGGTTCCGACCGACACCGCATCGCCGGCTTTCAGACCGATGCGCAGCAACGTACCGGCCACCGGCGCCGAGACCGTGTAGCGTTCGCGCACGCGGGTCTTCCCGTCCTCGACGATCGTTTCCTCGAAGTGTCCGCGCGTGACCTGAGCGGTTTCGACGTCGACCGGGCGGGGGCGGAGCGCGAACACGAGGATAAGCACTAGGCCGATCGCGCTGGCTGCCCACAGCGCGGGTCTGATCAGTCGCATCGCGCTACTCCCGTGTCTTCAGCACTGAAACGAGATCCAACCGGTCGACACGCCGCCGCACGATCAGCGCGCTGGCCACGCCGGTGAGCAACACGACGGCGGCGGCCAGTGCGTAGGAACGCGGGCGGATCACCGCCGGGATGGTGAACATCTCGGTCTCGAGCAGCGCGATCATTCCGTGAACCAGCCAGTGGCCGAGCCACAGGCCGAGCGGAATGGCGATCAGCAATTGCAGCAGAAGTTCGCTGAGCAGGAGACTCGCCACCTCGGCACGGGTGAAGCCAAGCACGCGCAGGCTGGCCAGTTCCCACGCGCGCTCCTGCAATGCGATGCGTGCGTGATTGTAGACGACGCCGACGGCGATCATCACGGAGAACACCGACAGGATGCCGGCCATCACAAGCACGAACGTCTCCGTGGTCTGGCGGAACTGCCGCAGCGACACAGCGCGCTCACTGATCGTTGCGACCTTGGGCCGATCTTGCAGCAGGCGTCGCAGTGCAGCGGTATCGCCGGCGACAGCGATGCCGACCGAACTGATGGCGTCGGCCTCGCCCATCAACCGGTTGACGGTGGCGATGTTGGCGTAGGCGCCGATACCGAGCGGTTCATCGAGCAGACCGACGATCGTCATTTCCACGCGCGGCCGCTTGCCTTCCAGCACCTCGACCGCGACGTGGTCGCCTGGGTGCAGGGCGAGCCGGTCGGCCAGACGGCGCGACAATACCAGACCATCGGCTGGTGGGGCGAACACGCGCAGGTCCGCGTCGAGCAGCCGGTGCAGCACCGGTTTGGCCGGCAGCCCGGTGATTGCAGTGCGATAGGTTCGGGTGCCGGCGCGCAGCTGGACCGGCACGGCGCGATAGGCTTCCGCGAGCAGCACGCCGGGGAGTTTTGCCATCTCGGTGACGGCGCGTCCCGGCAGCGGGTTGGTGAAGCTCACGATCAGGTCGGCGCGTTCCACGGCGGCGAACTGCACATCGATCATTTCGTCCAATGCGTCCTGCCAGAACAGGCTCATCACGATGATCGGCGCGGCGAGGGCGATGCCGGCGACGGTCAGGATCGTGCGCACTGGCCGATCGGTCAGGCGGCGCAGGATCATGAGGCGCCGCGCGGACATTCTGCGAAGCCAGGGAAGCCGCTCCAGCACGCCGTGGCGGTAGCTGCGTGGCGACGGCGGACGCATTGCTTCGGCGGGTGCCAGACGCGCCACTGCGCTGACGGCAGCGAGTGCGCCGGCCACGCCGGCCAGCAGGCTCACGCCAAGCGCCAGCAATGGAACCCAGGCGGCGACGTGGAATGCCAGCTGCGGAAAGCGGAAGAACCGCGTGTAGTTCTGCACCATGACACTGCCGAGCCAGAGACCTAGCGCCAGGCCGAGCATCGCGCCGGCACCGACCACCACCAGGGCGAACTTCACGTAGTGCCAGGCGATGGCCCGATTGCCGTAGCCGAGTGCCTTCAGCGCAGCGACCTGCTCGCGCTGTGCCCCCACCACCCGTCCCAGCATGCCGTGCAGCAGGAATACCGCCACGGCGAGGAACACAGCCGGCATGGTCGTGGCCATGACGCCCTGCTGGCTGATCTCGTCGGTGAGGAAGCGGTGCGAGGGCTGGTCGCGGCGACCGTGCGCAATCAGGCCGCCGTACGGCTCCAGCCTGCGGTCGATCGCGTCCAGCACCGAAGGTTCGTCGGCACCTGGCGCCAGCATGGCCACGAGGTCGTTGAAGGCGCCCTCCATATCGAAGGCGGCGGCGAGCGCCTTGCGGCCCATCCACATGACGCCGTAGCGGCTGTCATCCGGGATGGGGTCGCCGGGCCTGGTGGCGAACACGTATTCCGGCGACAGCACGATCCCGACCACGCGCAAATGCTTGAGCCGGCCGTTCAGTATGGCCGTCAACGTGTCCCCGGGACGGAGGTGGTTGGCGGTGGCAAAGGCTTCGCCCAGCAGCACCTCGTCGTCCGCGCCGGGTTCAATCGTCCGCCCCTCGCGCAGATGCAGCAGGTTGAGCTGCGGCGGCCCGGTATCGGGCACGGAGACGATGTGCGCGGTCAGGGGTTCGCCGGAGTCGGCGAGCTGGATGGTCACGTCCTCCGCGACGCGCGTTTCCAGAACGCCGATGCCGGGGATTTCCGCAATCCTGGCTGCCAGCGCTTCCGGTGTGCGCTTGGCACTGGCGAAGACGTCCGCGAAGCGCCCCTGGCGGTAATATTCGGCCTGTGTGGCCAGCAGCGACTGATACGTGGCGACCGCGGCGATCAGGATGGCGATGCCGCATGCCACCACGACGGCGATGGTAACCACCTGGCCGCGCATCCGGGCGAGATCGCGCAGCAGCTTGCGATCCAGCATCGTCACCAGGCGATCTCCCGCGGCGACAGGCGATGCGCGTTCCTTTCGGTGCTGGCGATGGTGCCGTCGGCAAGGTGCACGACACGGTCGGCCATGCCGGCGATCGACGCGTTGTGCGTGATGACGACGGTGGTGGTGCCGAACTCCTGGTTGATGCGCGCGATCGCCTCGAGCACGACGACGCCGGTGCGGTAGTCGAGCGCGCCGGTTGGCTCGTCGCACAGCAGCACGTCGGGCCGCTTGGCGATCGCCCGCGCAATGGCGACGCGTTGCTGCTCGCCGCCGGACAGTTGCGAGGGGAAATGGTCGAACCGCTCGCCGAGGCCGACCAGACGCAGGGCCTCGGCGGCGTCCATCGGATTGGCGGCAATCTCGGTGACGAGGCTGACGTTCTCGCGCACCGTGAGGCTGGGGATCAGGTTGTAGAACTGGAAGACGAAGCCGACGTGCTCGCGCCGGTAGCGGGTCAGAGCGGCCTCGGAGGCGCCGACAAGATCGTGGTCGCGGAACCAGGCCTGGCCGCCGGTGGGCGCGTCGAGCCCGCCCAGAATGTTGAGCAGAGTGGACTTGCCGCTGCCGGACGGGCCGAGCAGGACCAGGAATTCTCCCTCGACGATGTCGAGATCGATCGAGCGCAGCGCGACCACCTTGACCTCGCCCATCTGATAGGTCTTCGACAGGCCACGTGCCACGAATACAGCGCGCCTGCCGTCCGGCGCCGGCGGCAGGTCGTTTGCGGGTGGCTGTTTGGGCCGGGCGAAGCGAGCCCACGCATTGGCTATGCTGACAAGCGACATGGTGTTGCCACTACTCCAGTCCGGGCCGCACCACCTTGATCTCGCTCAATAGGTCGCTGGTGCCATTGGCAGATCGGTTGGTTTGCCTGCATCGTAACGCCAGACAGGCCAATCGGAGGGGAACGTCGTGATCGCCACCCAGGAATTCGATTTCATCGTCGTCGGCGCCGGTTCGGCCGGGTGCGTGCTGGCCAACCGGCTCACCGCCGACGGCAAGACCACCGTCCTGCTGCTGGAAGCCGGCGGCAAGGATCGCGATCCGTGGATCCACATCCCCGCAGGTTTCTATCGCAACATCTACAATCCGAAGGTCGCCTGGTATTACGAATCCGAGCCGGTGCCGGAGTTCAACAACCGCCGCATTCCGCTGCCGCGGGGCAAGGTGCTTGGCGGTTCGTCATCGATCAACGGCCTGATCTACATCCGCGGCCAGAAGCAGGACTTCGACCTGTGGCGCCAGCTCGGCAATGCCGGCTGGTCGTATGACGATGTGCTGCCTTACTTCCGCAAGGCGGAGGATCAGGAGCACGGCGCAAACGAATTCCACGGCAAGGGCGGACCGCTCGCGGTGTCCGACCTGCGCACCGAACATCCGCTGCACGACGCGTTCGTCGCCGGCGCGAAGGAGGCGGGGTATCCGTACAACGCCGACTTCAACGGCGCCGAGCAGGAAGGTGTAGGGCCGCTGCAGCTCACCGTGCGCAACCGGCGCCGCTGTTCCGCCGCGTCTGGCTATCTCAAGCCGGTGATGCAGCGGTCCAACCTCACGGTGGAAATCCGCGCGCTGGCGCATCGCGTCATGACCGAGGGCAAGCGAGCGATCGGCGTCGAATACAGCCGGGACGGCATCATCCATCAGGTGCGCGCACGTCGGGAAGTGTTGCTGGCAGGTGGGGCGATCAACTCGCCGCAGTTGCTGCAGCTCTCCGGCATCGGTTCCGGGGCGCTGTTGCAGCAACACGGCATCGCGGTGGTGCATGATCTGCCCGGCGTGGGCGAGAACCTGCAGGACCATTGTGGCGGGCGCATCATCTATCGCTGCGCGCCGAGCGTCTGCACGATGAACGAGATCTATCACAACTGGCTGCGCCGCATTCACCACGGCATGCAGTACATCCTGGCGATGAAGGGCGCGCTGATGACCGGCGCCGGACCGATGGGGCTGTTCGTCCGCACGCGTCCCGAGCTTGCTTCGCCGGATGTGCAGTATCAGTTCCTCGCCGGCAGCGCGCCGAAGGTCGGCGAACCGATGCATCGCTTCCCGGGATGCACGCTGGTCGCCATACCGTGCCGCCCGGAGAGCCGTGGCTGGCTGCGCATCGCGTCGCCGGATCCCACGAAGCCGCCGGCGATCCAGCCGAACTATCTCGCCACGCAGGGCGACAAGGACACGATGGTGGCAGGGCTGAAGGTCTCGCGCCGCATCTTCGCGACCGCCGCGATGCGCCAATACGTCACCGAGGAGTTCATGCCAGGACCGCAGGCGAAGACGGATGAGGACCTGCTGAACCACGTGCGCGAGACCGCCGGCACGACGTTCCACCAGGCCAGCACCTGCATGATGGGGCCGGGCCCGATGGCGGTGGTCGACACGTCGCTGCGGGTGAAGGGCATGGAACGACTGCGCGTGGTCGACGCCTCGGTCATGCCAACCGTGGTGTCAGGCAACACCAATGCGACATGCATCATGATCGGCGAGAAGGGCGCCGACATGATCCTCCGCGCGGCGTGATGCCCGTGGCCTCTACCAAAAGAATGGGAAGGGCGAGCATGCGACCCATACCGTCATGGCGGGGCTTGACCCGGCCATCTGCGTGCCGGGGCAGATGGCCGCGTCAAGCCCCGCCATGACGTTGAGACCACGTGCTGCATCTGCTGCTTGATCCGCGGCGATCCTGCGTCTATCCTGGCTGCAACGATAAAAAAGCATAGCAGGGCTTCACACAGGGAGGATCGCGGCATCATGGCAGCCGACCGCGTCGGTGCGCCCGCTGTTTCGCCCGATCAACCGCTGCTCGCCATCGCCGGTGTGTCGAAATACTTCGGCGGCGTGCGCGCGGTTGATGACGTGACGGTGTCCATCCGTCGCGGCGAGATCATGTCTGTCATCGGTCCGAACGGCGCCGGCAAGACTTCCCTGCTCAACATGATCTCCGGCTTCTATCGGCCGACCAGCGGCACCATCATGTTGGAAGGCCGCGACATCACGCATGCACGCCCGTCGCAGATCGCCGCACTCGGTGTCGCGCGCACGTTCCAGAACATCGCGCTGTTCGCCGGCATGACTGTGCTCGACAACATCATGCTCGGCCGGCACGTGCACATGCGCGCCGGCGTGCTGTCGTCCTTCGTCTACTGTGGGCTGGCGCAGAAGGAGGAATTGGCACACCGCGCCCGCGTCGAGGAGCTGATCGACTTCCTTGAGCTGCAGAACATCCGCAAGCAGCCGAGTGCCGCATTGCCCTACGGGTTGCGCAAGCGCGTCGAGCTTGGCCGCGCGCTGGCACTGGAACCGAAGGTGCTGCTGCTGGACGAGCCGATGGGCGGCATGAACCAGGGTGAGAAGGAGGACATGGCGCGTTTCGTCCTCGAAGTGAACGCGCAATGGGGCACCACGATCATCCTGATCGAGCATGACATGGCCGTGGTGATGGACATCTCCGACCGCGTCACCGTGCTGGATCGCGGCCGCAAGATCGCCGAGGGCAGCCCGTCCGAAGTGCAACGCAATCCCGACGTGATCCGCGCCTATCTCGGCACCGGCGGCCGCCAGCAGGAGGCGGCATGAAAGCCGCCACGACGCTGCCTCGCCTGCTCCATCGCAACGCCGCGAGCTTCGGCAACCGCCCGGCGCTGCGCGAGAAGCGCGGCGGCATCTGGCAGGCGATCACCTGGTCCGACTACGCCGCGCTGGTGTCGCGCTTTGCCGCCGGGCTGGCGGCCCACGGCTTCGGTCGCGGCGACAAGCTGGCGGTGATCGGCGACAACCGCCCGCGTCTCTATGCCGCGCTGCTCGCGGCGCAATCGCTGGGTGGTGCCGGCGTGCCGCTCTGGCCGGACGCCGAACCGGACTGGATCGCGCAGGTGTTGCTCCATGCCGGCGTGTCGGTGGTGGTCGCCGAGGACGCCGAGCAGGTGGAAAAGATCGTCGCGATCAGGCAACGGCTGCCCGATCTCACCCTGGTGGTGCAGGCAGCTTCGCGTGGCATGCAGCAGCCTGATCACACTTGGCTGAAATCGTTCGAGGCGGTCGCCGATGCCGGCAACGCCGCGGCCCCGATGGAGCAGAGCGAGCCCGGCGAGCTTGCGCTGCTGCTGTATAGTACCACCGCCGGTGGCGAAGTGCGCGGCGTGATGCTGTCGCATGCCAATCTGCTCGCCGCCGCCGACGCGTTGCTCGCCGTGGAGGACGTGCGGCAAACCGACGAGGCGCTCGCCTGGCTGCCGATGGCCTGGTTCGGCGACGTGCTCACCTCGCAGGCGCTCGCACTGGCGGCTGGTTACACCTGCAACTGCCCGGAAGGGTCGGAGACGGCACGGCGCGATCTGCGCGAGATCGGGCCCACCATCCTGCTCGCGCCGCCGCGCATCTGGGAGAACACGCTGGCCGACATCGAGACCAGGGCGGCGCAGGCAAGCCGGTTGAAGCGCGCACTTTTCTCCCGCTTCCGCGCGCTGGCCGAACGTGCGGAGCAGTATCGCGAGTCCGGCGAGCGCATCCCGTTGTTGCTCCGCCTCGGACTCGTGTTCGGCGAGCTTCTGGTCTATGCGCCGGTGCGCGATCAGATCGGGCTGCGTCGGCTGCGCTGGGCGAACTCCGGTGGCGAGCCAGTCGCCCCGCATGTGTTGCGCTTCTTCCGCGCCTTCGGCGTCGACCTGAAGCAGAGCTACGGCATTCCGGAGCTGGCCGGCCTCGTCACGGTGCAGAATTCCGCCTGCGTCGGCCTGGATATTACCGTCGCCGCTGACGGCGAGGTGCTGGTCGGCGGTGCCTCGGTCTGTCTTGGCTATTACCGTGACCCCGAACGCACGCAGCAGGCACTCACCGAACACGGAAGATGGCGCACGGGTGATGCCGGCCGCCTCGATGCGCACGGCAAACTCACGATACTCGATCGGATCGCCCATCGCGGGGTGCTCGCCGACGGCACATCGTTCGTGCCGCGCACGATCGAGAACGATCTGCGGCGCAGCGCCTTCATCCAGGAAGCGACGGTAGTCGGCCACGACCAGCCATTCGTCGCGGCGATGATCGCGATCGATCCGATCGCGGTCGCAGCCTGGGCACAGAGCCGCAACCTCGCCTTCACATCGCATGCCGACCTTGCCGCCGCATCCGAGGTGCGCCAGCTCATCCGCGAGGAGATCCGCGCGCGCAATGCCGGCCTGCCGCAAGCCGCCCGGGTGCGCCGGTTCCTGCTGCTGGAGCGCCCGCCCGCCGCCACCATCGAAGCCAGCCTGTCGCACGAACTGCGGCGGCACATCACGCTCGCGAGCAACGCGGCACTGGTGCAGTCGCTGTTCCAGAGCCGCCCCGGCGGCGCCGCGCCGACCGACGTGCCGGATGACATCATCGTGGCGATCGAGGAGGTGGACGAAGCCGGCGCCGCCGTGTGGGAGCCGGCGCATGCCTGAATTCGAGCTGGACTTCGCCCTGCTGCTGATCTCCAGCGGCCTGATGATCGGCCTGATGTATGCGCTGATCGCGCTGGGCTTCGTGCTGGTCTACAAGGCGACCGACGCGATCAATTTCGCCCAGGGCGAGTTCGTCATGCTCGCCGCGATCATGGCTGCCGCGGCCATGGGCGCCGCGCTGCCGTTCTGGCTCGCCGCGGCGATCTCACTCGCCGGCATGATCGCCTTCTGCTTCGGGCTCGAGCGCGTGGTGCTGCGCAAGCTGCTCGGCCGGCCTGTCATCTCGGTCATCATGGCGACGATCGGGCTGGCCTCGCTGATCCGCGGCGTCGCCACTTTGGTATTCGGCGCCGGCGTGCGCGCCATCGTCCTGCCGGTGAGCGATGAACCGCTGTTCCTCGGCCCGGTGATGCTGCCGCCCGTGCAACTGGTCGGTGCCGGCGTCAGCCTGGTGTTCCTCGCCGGCTTCACCTGGTTTTTCCTGAAGACCCGCATGGGTGTGGCGATGCGCGCCGTCGCCGACAACCAGACCGTGTCGATGGGCATGGGCATCAACGTGCAGCGCTATTTCGCGCTGGCCTGGGCACTCACCGGCGTGGTGTCCGCGCTGGGCGGCGTGATCTGGGGCGCGATGCTCGGCGTCGACAACCAGTTGCCGCTGGTCGGGCTGAAAGTGTTTCCGGTGGTGATCCTTGGCGGGCTCGATTCGATCGTCGGTGCGGTGGTCGGCGGCCTGATCGTCGGCGTGGTGGAGGCGCTGGCCGCCGGCTACCTGGATCCGCTGGTCGGCGGCGGCACCAAGGATTTCGCGCCGTACGTGCTGATGATCCTCATGCTGATGTTCCGGCCGTACGGTCTGTTCGGCCGGCGCCGCATCGAGCGCGTGTGATGCCAGCAAGCAACCGGCCTGATTTCTTGTCGTCATGCCCGCGCAAGCGGGCACCCAGGGCGACAGAAAATCATTCTCCGGCCCTGGGTTCCCGCTTGCGCGGGAATGACGAGAGAGCGCTGGCCGGTGTGAGGCTCTGATGTTCTATCGCGAATCCGGCGTCTTCAAGACCAGCTACGCCGCCGACATGGCGATGATGCCGCTGCCCAACACGCGCTGGGCGGCGGCTGGGCTCGGCGTGCTGTTCGTCGTCATCGCGCCGCTTGCCTGCGACGACTACACGCTGTCCATCCTCAACCTGATCCTGATCGCCGTGGTCGGCGCGATCGGGTTGAACATCCTGGTCGGCTACACCGATCAGGTCTCCATCGGGCACGGTGCGTTCATGTCGGTCGGCGCCTACACGGCGGCGCACCTGATCACCAAGCTGCAAGCGCCGTTCTGGATCGCGGTGCCGGCCGGCGGACTGATGGCCGCGCTGATCGGTGCGCTGGTGGGAATTCCCTCCTTGCGCATCAAGGGCCTGTATCTGGCGATCGCGACTCTCGCAGCGCAGCTCATCATCGAATGGACGATCAACCACGTCTCATGGGTGTCCGGCGGTACCCAGGCGTCGATCCAGGTCGGGCCACCCTCGGTGTTCGGCACACCGCTGACCAGCGCCTGGCAGATCTATCTGTTCCTGATGTTCTTCGTCGTCCTGGCGATCGTCGGCACGCAGAACCTGATCCGCAGCCGCATCGGCCGTGCCTTCATCGCGATCCGCGATCAGGACATCGCCGCCGAGATCATCGGCATCAACATATTCCGCTACAAGCTCTGGGCGTTCGCGATCTCGTCGTTCTACGCGGGCGTCACCGGCGTGCTGTACACCTACTATCTGGGCATCGCGAACTACGAGCAGTTCCAGCTCGACGTGTCGATCAACTTCCTGGCGATGGTGATCATCGGCGGCCTGGGCTCGACGCTTGGCCCAATCTTCGGCGCGATCTTCGTCACCCTGTTGCCCATCGTCACGCGCCGGGTGCTCGAATCGGCCGGCGGATTGTTCTTCGAGGCGTCCGATCTGTCGGCCGTCATTCCTAGCCTGCGGCTCGCCATCTTCGGCGGGCTGATCATCTTCTTTCTGGTCGTGGAGCCGGAGGGCCTGAACCGGCTGTGGCGCAATATCCGGAATTACTTCCGGGTCTGGCCATTTTCCTACTGACACAGGCGGCAACATGGGAGAGCCAAGATGCAGCATCTGACGGAGAAAAGCCTGGCGCTCGCGGGATGCGTGGCGGCGGGACTATGGCTGGCCGGAGGCGCGGCGGCGCAGCAGAAGGAGATCCTGATCGGCTCCCAATGCGACCGCACCGGGCCGACGCAGCTTGTCGGCACGGTGTTCTGTCCCGGCGTGCAGGACTACGTGAACCTGATCAACTCGAAGGGCGGCATCGACGGCTACAAGGTCCGCATCAACGAGCTGGACAACAACTACCAGGTGCCGCCCGCCATCGAGGAATATGAGCGGCACAAGCAGGAAGGCGCGGTTTCCATCCTGATCTGGGGCACACCGCAGGCCGAGGCGCTGAATCCGCGGCTGCAGAAGGACCACATTCCCGGCACGTCGCCCGGCTTCGGCTCCTCCGCGGCGGCGAATGGCGCCAAGTATCCCTACCTGTTCCCGCTGGCGGCGACCTACTGGTCGCAGGCCGGCGCCGCCATCAGCTTCATCAAGGACAAGCTGGGCGGCAGCCTGAAGGGCAAGAAGATCGGCTATCTGTACTACGACAATCCCGCCGGTGCTGAGCCGATGCCGATCCTCAAGGAGTTGCAGGCTAACGAGGGCTTCGATCTGCGCACTTTCGCCGTGCCGCCGCCCGGGGTGGAAATGAGCGCCCAGGTGCTCGACATCGCGCAGCGCTATCGGCCCGACTTCGTCATCGCTCACCTGTTCGGCCGCTCGCCATCGGTGGCGATCAAGGAGCTCAAGCGGTCAGGCTATCCGCTGAACAAGGTGCTCGGCCTGGTCTGGGCCTCCTCGGAAGCCGACATCGCGGCGGCCGGTGGCTGGTCGGTGGCGCAGGGCTACCACACGATGCAGTTCGTCGGCGTCGGCACCGACTATCCGGTGCTGCAGGAAATCAAGGCGATGTACCAGAAGGCGGGCAAGGCGCAGCCCAAGGAGATGGAAACCTCGGTCTACTACAACCGCGGCATCCAGGATGCGGCCGTGCATATCGAGGCACTGCGCAATGCGTTGAAGGTGACGGGTGGGAAGCCGCCGACCGGTGAGGACATGAAGAAGGGCTTCGAGATGATCAGGAACTTCACGCTTGGCGGTTTGCTGCCGCCGCTCGAGGTCACGCCGTCCGATCATGAAGGCGGCGGCTGGGTGCAGATCTTCCAGGTCCAGGGCGAGAAGATGGTCAAGGAGACCGAATGGTTCCACGGCTATCGGGACCTGGTGCTCAAGAGCGTCAACGCGGCGTCGTAGTGACCATCACCGTCGGGCCGCACTCGCGGCGGTCCGACGGACGTGAGGTGAGGCCATGCTCGCGCTGAACAACGTCGAAGTCGTCTATGACGGCGTGATCCTGGTGCTGAAGGGGATCTCGCTCACCGCCGCGCAGGGGCAGATCACCACCCTGCTCGGCGCCAACGGCGCGGGCAAGACGACGACGCTGAAGGCCATCTCGGGACTGCTGCATGCCGAACGCGGCCAGATCACCAAGGGCGCGATAGAGTTCGACGGCGAGCGGCTGGATCGCCTGGCGCCGCATGACATCGTCCGCCGCGGCGTCACCCAGGTGTTCGAAGGCCGGCGTGTGTTCGAGAACCTGACGATAGAAGAGAACCTTGTGGTCGGCGGCCACATCCAGGGCAGCATGCACCGGGTCCGCCAGGGCATCGAGCTCGTCTACGAGTATTTCCCCATTCTGCAGGAGCGGCGCCGGCAACAGGCCGGCTACCTCTCCGGCGGCGAGCAGCAGATGCTGGCGATCGGCCGTGCCCTGGTCTCCGAGCCCAAGGTGATCCTGCTCGACGAACCGTCGCTGGGGCTGGCGCCGCTGATCGTGGAAAACATCTTCAACATCATCCGCCGTTTGAAGGAGGAGCGCGGCCAGACCGTGCTTCTGGTGGAGCAGAATGCCGCCCTGGCGCTTGATCTGGCGGACCACGGCTACGTTATGGAGAACGGCCGCATCGTGCTGCAGGGCCCGGCTGCCAGCCTGCGGGAGAACCCTGAGATCAAGGAGTTCTACCTCGGGCTGAACGAGGTCGGCGCGCGCCGGTCGTATCGCGACGCCAGACAGCACCGGAGACGGCGGCGCGTGCTTGCCTGAACGCGAAAGGGCCGGCACTCGGCCGGTAGAGCAGCTCGCCCACCGGCCTGGTCAGGCTGGGCACGTCGGTGTCCGGTGGGCTCTTCCTGGCGCCTCGGCTGCCCGTGCTGCTGGCACGCCATCCAGGGCTGAAGGTCGAGCTGGTGATGCGCGACCAGTTCAGCGACATGGTGGAGGAGCGGCTGGATCTGGCATTGCGCTCGGGGGGATCGCCGATGCGTCGCTGGTGGTGCGCGTCAGCGGCGCTTTCATCGCCAATGACAGCGCGGCGGTGCACCTGGCGGTCCGCTGCCTGCGCCAGTCGGTGAGGGTCGAGGAGTAGAGGCCCTCGCGACGCAGGATGCCGCCGACCCCACCGGTATCAGCGGCGCGAGCGGTGTCGGCCAGGATGCGCAGCTTGTCCTGGCCGTCTTGTATTGTTTGAGGCCCATCTTCGGGCGCCTGACGGTAGGGATGCCTTGCTAATTCACAGACGCCTGCTCGCGCTCTGCGGATGCCCGTTGGTGGTCTCGTAGAACCTCCCGACACACCCTCGTGGATGTGATCACGGCCGCGTGGAATTGCGGTCGGCTACAGTGGGTGCCACCACGCCGGTGGACACTCACACCGATGGCGTTGTTAGCTATGTGCTTGCTAGCGTCCGCCAGCCGCCGGCCAAGGTGATGCTATGTTATTGAAAGAACTGGCGGACCCGACACGACTCGAACGTGCGACCTTCGCCTTCGGAGGGCGACGCTCTATCCAGCTGAGCTACGGGTCCAACCCACTCTCCCATAGCCCGAAATGGCGCCAGACGAAAGGCCGGGTTTGGCGGCGCCCGCCTTCAGTCCTGCTTGGCGAGCCACGCCGCGGCGGCCCGATCGGCACCAGACGGCAGCTTCACATCGGGGCGGCGCATCCAGGCCACGATATCGTCGATCGGCGTCACCCGCTCCAGATCGCGTAACAGGAGATGGTAGCCCGCCGGATAGAATGCCCGCACCAGACCCGCCGGCAGCTCGCGCCAGATGGCCACGGTCGCGCGGTCCGGGATCAGCTCATCCTTGCCGCCGTAGAGGAACAGCGCCGGTGCCTGAAATCGCGGCGCGGCAGCCACGGCCGCGTCCATCAGGTCCACCAGCCCGTTGACCGTATCGAGCCGCGTCTCGTGGATCGTCAGCGGATCCTGCGACAGGCGCCTGATCGCCTCCCGGTTGTCGCTCGCGGTCACCCGCGCGACACGGCCGGTCACCGTCAGCCCCGGCACGAGGTTGGCGGCGAGCCACAGGCCGGCGCGCAAAAACACGGTCATCTCCGCGCGGCCCCAGACCGCCGGGGCGACCAGCACATAGCCGTCCACCTCCGGCGGCTGGGGGCTGGTGGCCAGGCGCATCAGCACCGCCGCACCCATGCTCTCGCCCAGCAGGATCAGCCTGGCGTGGGGATAGCGCCGGCGCAGCAGCAGCGCCATCTCGCGCGCATCGTCGACGAGCGCCTGCGTGCCGGGCCAGAACCCGCGGACCGCGGTCTCGCCGAAGCCGCGCTGGTCGGGCGAGAACACGGCGATCCCGCGGGCGGCGAATTCGGGTCCGGGATACTCCCAGGCATCGCGGCTGTCGTTCATGCCATGCAGCGCCAGCATCACGGCCCAGGGCTCGCCGGCCGGCAGCCATGTCCGGTACGGCAGCCGCATGCCGTCGGGCATGACGAAGGCGTCTGCCGTCTCGCGCGGCTGCTCGATCGCCGGCCCGGGCGGTGCCAGATGCGTGGCGCAGCCGCCCAATGCGATCGCGATGGCCAGCAGCGCCGTCAGCACCCGCGGGCGCATAAGGTGGAGCGGACCCCCGGGTCGAGAGCCCGTGGGTAAAAGGTTGAAAGCATGGGTCGCATCGCTATCATACAGCTTTCCCCGGCCATAGAGGACGCGAAGCACCCAGATGGACGGCACTGCCGCCAGCCCGACGCCCACCGAGATCATCCATGTCGACGAACCGGTCGTCGCCTGCGACGGCGGCGATGGGGCGCTCGGACACCCGCGCGTCTTCCTGCGCATCGAGGACGAACCTGCCCCCGGGCAATTGACCCGGGGGGTGATGTGTCCGTACTGCTCGCGCCTCTATGTGCTGATCCCCGGGTCAAGCCTGGGGACGGGAGCGGGTCACGGCACCGGACACTGACCATGCCCTCGGGCACTTGACCCGAGGGACCGAGGTCCTGGAGCAGGGCGAACCGGCAACGCCGCAAGGCCAGCCGCTCCATTTGATCCTGATCGACGGGTCGGGCTTCATCTTTCGCGCCTACCACGCCCTGCCGCCGATGACGCGGCCCGACGGCACGCCCGTCAACGCCGTGTTCGGCTTCAGCAACATGCTGGCGAAGCTGCTGCGCGAGCATGTCGGGACGCATTTTGCCGTAATTTTCGATGCCGGCCGGCTGACGTTCCGCAACCGGCTCTACCAGGACTACAAGGCGCACCGCCCGCCGGCGCCCGACGACCTGATCCCGCAATTCGCCCTGGTGCGCGAGGCGACGAAGGCGTTCGGCGTGCCGTCGATCGAGCTCGAAGACTGGGAGGCCGACGACCTGATCGCCGCCTACGTTCAGGCCGCGGCCCAGTCCGGCGGCCAGGTGACCATCGTGTCCTCCGACAAGGACCTGATGCAGCTCATCCGGCCGGGCGTGGAGATGCTGGACCCGATCAAGCAGAAGCCGATCGGGCCGGCCGAGGTGATGGAGAAGTTCGGCGTCACGCCGGACAAGATGATCGACGTGCAGGCGCTGATCGGCGATCCGACCGACAACGTGCCTGGCGTGCCGGGCATCGGGCCGAAGGGCGCGGCGCAGTTGGTCAACGAGTTCGGCGACCTGGAGAGCGTGCTGGCCGCTGCGCCGGCCATGAAGCCGTCGAAGCGGCGCGATAACCTGATCGAGCATGCCGACAAGGCGCGCATCTCACGCGAACTGGTCACACTGCGGCTGGATACGCCGATGCCCGTGCCGGTCGATCAACTGCACGCCAGGCCGTACGACAAGGCGATGCTGGCCGCGTGGCTGAAGACGCAAGGGTTCCGCAGCATCGCCACGCGGCTGGGGCTGGA